>NZ_JBHTJF010000056.1:0-1119 GCF_042675605.1 Savagea faecisuis | reverse complement strand
TCTTTGAGTCCAATCCGCCATTCAATCGGCAAGGTATCACAAATAAACTGGCGTTTAAAACCAGCGAAAGATAAGCGTTTACAGTGCTTTTTCTTGTGTCCTTCCGTTTGTAAAAACTTGAGTAATACGTAGGCAATTAAAGCCGCGAACAATTGGTTAAACACGGCGTTTTCAGTTGTGCCAAATAAAACAGGCACATTTAAGTTCTGCTTAATCCAACGAAAAAAGGATTCAATTGCCCAGCGTTCTTTGTACATGCCAGCGATTTCTTCAGCGGTTACATCCAAAAGGTTCGTTACAACGCGTACAAGTTCACCTTCGTAATCGACAAATTCAACGACACGATGACGTTTCTTTGTTTGTTTTTGCGCCGTACCGATGATGCACGTAAAATCAGCTGTCACGTTGGAACCTGTGACAACGGTTCTTTTCAATGATTTCTTGCGGCTTAGGTGAATATTCTCTTTCAAACGAATGACGAAATCTTGCCCTGTTCGCGCGTAACGATCCGCTTTATCGATTGAAAAATAAGCACGGTCCGCTACTAAGATAAAACGCTTGTCCTCTAACTTTACACCAATTGGACCATCGTTTTTCAAACCTGTTGTTTCCACGACTTTCAGGGGCATCTCTGTTGAATTTGTAAAGCTAACGTGCAGTTTAATACCTGAACGCTCACCGTGATATAAAGCCCATGGTAAACGTGTTTTCCCAACTGTAATCGTTGTCGAATCAATTGCCAGTAAGTCTTTTTTTAGCTTTAATTTACGACGTGCTGCTCGGTTTAGACGGCCAACAATGACGTTAAAAATGCGTTTCACAATGTGGTAATTCAGATCGCCTAAGCGTTTAGAAAGCGTGGAATAATCCACAGATTTCAAGCCTTGTGCTGAAGCAACATCTGCTGCGTGACGTAAGCTTTTCCATTCGAAAGCAGCAGCGCCAACTAAATAAGCTAAAAGTGTCGGTACATCGCATTTACGAGCTGTATCTTCAAAGCCATATTCAGCAAGAATCTCTTTGATTTCTTCCTGTGAAATAAAGTTTTGAAGTAACGTGAAAATCGTGGTATTCTTAGCCATGAGAGATTCCTCCTCGTAAATGTTGGTGTGGTAACTT
>NZ_JBHTJF010000055.1:0-774 GCF_042675605.1 Savagea faecisuis | reverse complement strand
TCATAAAAAAAGCCTTTATAATGGGTTGGTGGTAGTAACCTATCCAAATCCAAAATAAAGGACTCACACATGGATAAGTTTACACGAAAAACATCATTTGAACAATGGTTATCACCGATGAATCGTTCATTATTTGACGACCTGGTGAAAACACATCAATTAAATTACTATACAAAGAAGCTTTATATGGCTTCATTTATGAAACTACTTTTGTATGCCCAACTTCATGAAACCGAGAGTTTACGGGCATTAAGCGACGCTGTCTTTTCCGAAGAATTACAACGAGCTACGGGATTAGGTTCGATTAGCTTTTCACAATTAGGAAGACGAATCAATACAATCCCAACTGAATTCTTTCAAACGATTTTTCTCGATTTAGTGGCACAAATTCATCAGAAAACGAATTTCCAAATGCGAAGAAAAGTAATAACACCACTAAAAATCATTGATTCGAGTACGTTACCGCTGAATTTAACCAATCATAAGTGGGCAGAGTTCCGAAAAACAAAATCAGGTGTAAAGCTTCACCTGCGACTTGTTTTCATGGAAAAGGGACTCTCCTATCCAGATAAAGCGGTACTTACAAACGCCATCGAACATGATCGAGGGCAACTAGAAGTATTCATTGACGACAAAGAATGCATGTACGTGTTCGACCGTGGTTACTTGGATTATGAGCGTTTCGACCGCATGACGGATGATGGGTATTTCTTTGTTTCACGTTTACGTAAAAACGCTGTTGTCCGTGTGATAGAACCATTTTCACTACCAGAA
>NZ_JBHTJF010000054.1:0-638 GCF_042675605.1 Savagea faecisuis | reverse complement strand
ACGAACTGGTGGAAGCACATCATTTAAATTACTATACGAAGAAGCTGTATATGGCTTCATTTATGAAACTCCTTTTGTACGCACACCTTCATGAAACCGAGAGTTTGCGGGCATTAAGCGACGCTGTCTTTTGCGAAGAATTACAACGAGCTACGGGATTAGGTTCGATTAGCTTTTCACAATTAGGAAGACGAATCAATACAATCCCAACTGAATTCTTTCAAACGATTTTTCTCGATTTAGTGGCACAAATTCATCAGAAAACTAATTATCAAACACGAAGAAAAGTAACCACACCACTAAAAATCATTGACTCGAGTACGTTACCGCTTAATTTGACCAATCATAAGTGGGCGGAGTTCCGAAAAACAAAATCAGGTGTAAAGCTTCACTTGCGACTTGTTTTCATGGAAAAGGGACGCTCCTATCCCGATAAAGCTGTACTGACAAACGCCATCGAACATGACCGAGGGCAACTAGAAGTATTCATTGACGACAAAGAATGCATGTACGTGTTCGACCGTGGTTACTTGGATTATGAGCGTTTCGACCGCATGACGGACGATGGTTATTTCTTTGTTTCACGTTTACGTAAAAACGCTGTTGTCCGTGTGATAGAACCATTTTCACTACCAGAA
>NZ_JBHTJF010000053.1:0-1291 GCF_042675605.1 Savagea faecisuis | reverse complement strand
GTGTCCGAAATGAAACAAAAACGTTATAACCAGGAATTCAAACAAACAATCGTCGAACTCTACAGGTCTGGCACATCTGTAAGTGATCTCAGCCGTGAATATGGTGTATCTGAAGTAACAATCTATAAATGGATCAAAGCACTTTCCCCGATTGAAAACGGAGGTGGTTTGACACCCGCTGAAATTGCAGAAATTCAAAAGGAAAACCTTCGCCTTAAACAGGAGGTAGAAATCCTAAAAAAGGCTATGACCATATTCGCGAAAAAGTAACCGACCAAGAGATGATCGACCACATCGAACAGGAAAAGGAGAACCATCCGGTTCAAGTCTTGTGTAACGTACTCGAAGTGCCTAGAAGTACGTATTATCAATCCTTCCATAAAGTGAAATCAACGCACGCAATTGAGAACGAGGCTATTTTAGAACGCATAAAAATCATTCATGCGGAGAGTAAAGGCCGCTATGGTACGCCTAAAATCCATGAAGTTCTCAAAAAGGAAGGCTTCAATGCCAGCTTGAAACGTGTCCAACGCATCATGAAGTCAGAAGGAATCCGATCTAACATCACAAAAAAATACCGTCCGGCTTCATCAGCTAGCCAAATAGAAGAACGCAATAATTTATTGGAACAGGATTTTGAAACGACTACAATCAACGAGAAATGGGTTGCGGATATTACATATATCCACACACTTAAAAACGGGTGGTGCTATTTAGCTTCCGTCCTTGATCTACATACCAAGAAAATTGTCGGTTATTCCTTTTCCAAGTCCATGACAACCGAGCTCGTCTTACAGGCATTAACGAACGCAATTGACGTCCAGCAGCCGAAAGAGGGTCTGATTTTTCATACCGATTTAGGCAGCCAATACACAAGCGAGGACTTTGAAAAAGCAGTAAAAACAGCGAAAATTCAACACTCTTTCAGTCGAAAAGGCTGTCCTTATGACAACGCCTGCATTGAGTCTTTTCATGCCACTTTAAAGAAGGAAGAAGTCTATCAAACGACCTATATAGATTTTGAAGAAGCACGATTCGCCCTCTTCCAATACATTGAATCATGGTACAACCGTAAACGGGTCCATGGGTCTATTAACTATCTAACGCCGCAACAATTAGAAGATCTATGCAGACAGAAAGCTGCTTAATCGAAGAATCACATTGGGTCTTCGATTCAACCTACCTACACATTTTTCGGGAACGACATCCATGGGCTGCACTTCCTGTGTCCAGCGAAAGCTGTCAAGTGCGGGCTTCCACTTGACTGGTTTCGCTGGATACAGGACGCTCC
>NZ_JBHTJF010000052.1:0-641 GCF_042675605.1 Savagea faecisuis | reverse complement strand
TGATTGTGTGGCCTAGGCCACACAATCAACAAATTGCGCAAAATTTTCCTCCGGGGTCTCGTAGTTTAATATTTTCCGGGGGAATGTGTTCATCCAGTTGGCAACTTCTGCAATGTGCTGGTCTGAGTATGCATGAATCGGTTGCCCTTTCTTTATAAAACGTCTGAGTAGCCCATTATGACGTTCATTCGTCCCTCTCTCCCAAGATGCGTATGGATGCGCAAAATAAACATCTATTCCCATTTCTTTTCCTTGTGCGCTAAGTTCACTAAATTCGGATCCGTTATCAGCTGTGATGCTTTTAAATGTCTTTTGAACGTTTGGGTATTCCTGAAATATACCTTCTAAAGCATCCCTTACTTCTGGTGCGTTCTTACCCGGTATGCGTTGGACAATGGCCATACGAGTCTTTCTTTCCACAAGAGTTAGAAGTGCCTGGTCTTTAGATTTGTGGCCAAGAACAGTATCAATTTCCCAATGCCCGAACTCTTCACGTGTGTCAATTGATTCTGGTCTTTCTTCAATGCTCGTTCCAAGGACTTTCTTATTACCTTTTGACTTTGAAGACTTTGTTTTGCGGCGTAGCTTCAAAACTAGGTCCATATTCTTCACTTTTAGATCGCCGTTATCAATCCAGTTAT
>NZ_JBHTJF010000051.1:0-3855 GCF_042675605.1 Savagea faecisuis | reverse complement strand
ACTGCAAAAGTGTCTTAGACAGTCGCATTGCGATTAGAAGATACGTGCTCAGACAATAGATGACTATTAAGAGCGGATGATTACTAAACATTGCAAAGCTGCATAAGGTTTTGATTGTCTCTGTAATATTTTTTTTCGCAAGAAAAAAGAGATACAGAGACAATCAAAGTCAGGGTTACCAGAAACACATAGGTGTTAAGGTTACAGCCCGTAATAGTTGATCAGATACTTAGAGATTCTTATGAAACGAAGTATCTTCTTACATTGGGGGAGGTCTGTCAAAAATGAAAGACTATACAAAAAAACATCAAGATTTAATGCGTCAAGTAGATAAAGTAGCCAAACATAATAGGCAGGGATCATACAAAACGAAAGAGCGTTATTACAATGCAATGCAAAATTTTACGAAACACCTTGCAAATAATTATGGCTTACAGAAAGTCGCCAATATATCAGATAAGCATTTACATTCGTATGTGGACGAAATGAAGTCTAAGAATCTATCCGCCAGTACGATTAAGACCAACTTGTCAGCGATTCGTTTTTATCATGATCAGTTTCCTAAGACTAGAAATATTCTATCGCCAAATGAAGTTTTCGACTTGGAGAAGCGTGACTTCATCGGATCAGATAAATCTTGGTCGCAAGATGAGTACGATCGCATAAAAGAACTATCAGGACAGCTAGGAAGTCGTCTGGTGCACGATACAGTCGTTTTAGCTCGTAATGAGGGTTTACGTATACACGAAGCCATAAGACTCGACAGGGCGACTGTGGTGCGTTCTATAAGGACAGGAGAGTTAGAAATCAAAGGCAAAGGCGGCAAAATTCGTAGTGTACCTCTTTCAGAAGAAAGTAGACAGCTGCTAATGGATCGTGTTGTCACAACTCCGGTTGGTTCTAAATTATTTGTTGGTGAACATGAAAAAACTCACTTAGTAATTAAGCGAGTTCAAAATTTTATATCAAGACACCAAAAAACGATTGCCGATCCTAATCGTAGTGAGCGAATAAAGAACGGTGAAAACATTACAGATAGAGTAACATTTCATGGCTTGCGGCATACGTATGCACAAGAGCAGTACCAAAATTTTAGGGATCAGGGCTATACGGAATATCATTCACGTTTAGCAGTATCACAATTATTAGGACATGAAAGAGATGATGTCACTAGAATTTATATCACATGAGTTTAGAAGAGTATTTCTCGTTTTAAGAAAAAATAATTGGAATGAGCGGCAGGGCGAAGCACTGCTGTGAATGGAGATTATTTTGCCTTTAAGTCGCGTAGCGACGCGGAATTTCATGTAGTGGAGCGTTAGCGAAACGAATGAAATTCCTGTCTTGATACATATTAGAAATATAATGCAGATGATAAATCACCACTTTTATTGGCACGAACCCTTGATATATAAGGGTTTTGGGTTAAAAAAACACGTGAAATTCTATGAAAAAACGTGAAATTCTATGAAATTCTATGAAATTTAACGTGATCATAAAAAATTTAGAGTGATTTTTTTGTAGTAAAGAGTAAAAAACATCTGCTATTTTGTGAGATTTTTTATCGGAGGGGAATTTTTGAAGTGAGAAATATTTTTATAAAGTGAGAAGTGTATTTTTTAGGTTGATTGTAATTGTCGATCAATTTGAAAAAGACACTTCCACAGGTTATATTAAAGTTGCGAGACTAAAACATAACTTTTATAGCTGGAGGTGTCTTTATTCTGAAACATTTACCTTTTTCGGAATAAGTATAACATGAACAATAAAATAACAAAAGCAGAAAAGTCGGTTGCACCTGTCGATTCAAAAGATATTAAGAAAGGTGATGCTTTTTGGGATGTAGACAAACATGGAAATGTGATTCCATGGGTTGATCGTAAGCACCAATCTATTCAATATGCCAATGCTTTGGCGAACATAAATGAATATGCTGCTACAAAAGGTATCGAATTTAAAGTTAGTGAGGATCAAGTACAAAGAGTTTTCTTATGTGGTGAGTACAGAGAATATAAGTCTTATGTAAATGCTGAAACTGACGATGTAATGAAGCATTCGCTGCATAGAGCGTTTTTCTGTAAACGAAGAATGTGTCCTCAATGTATGTGGTTGCGTACAATGACAGAATCACACATAAACAAATTAGTTCTTGAGGAGATACACAAAGAATACAAAAGTGCATATGGATACTTTTTAACGTTGACTGTTAAAAATGTTAAAGCCGATCAGTTAAACGATACGATAAAACACATTATGAAATCATTCACCAAGATGATGAGGAAGTCACGCATTAAAAAATATTTGTTAGGGTATTCCAGAACAGTTGAGGTCACCTACAATGCAAAGACTGATACGTATCATCCTCATATACATGCAATTTTAATATTCAAGTCGTCTTTGAGAAATTCGGAAAAGGGCATTTTTAAACAAAGTAAAAAGAATGGTCAAAACGAATTTATTGATATGTGGCAAGAAGCCGCTGAATTAGATTACCGTCCATCGATCACGATTGAACAGTATACAAAAGCTAAAACATATGTAGGTAAATATGGTCGCAAAAAAGGTAAAACGATTCATAAAACACGTGAACAAAATATTAGCTCGTCAGCAGCCGAGCTTTCAAAATATCCAACAGAAATTATAGATGTAGCAGAAGCGATTCCAATTTACGATGATTCTGAATCAGATCAGTCGCACAATGGAGAGCGTAATCTCATTGGTTATGATTATGTCTATAACCTAGATCAGCTGCTCACAATTGAAGAAGCATTTTTTAATAAGCGATTGATGACGTATGGAGGTATCTTCAAAAAGAAGCGTAATGAAATTAAAAAACAGATTATCGAGCAAGCAAAACTTAATGAAGAGGAGGAAGAAAAAGTTTTCAGCTATACGGATGGCGAGGGCAATTCAGTAACGTATAGGCTGACGAAAGAAGATATTCTATATAATTATTTTCGAGCGATCTACAATTATGCTGAGGAGTATCGCAATAAAGCCTTTATCGTTAGTGAGATGGAGAAAGGTTTAACAGGCAGCGAGTTTCAAAGTCGCTATGGGTATTCTTCGGACGATGAAGAGGATCAAGAAAATCAAGAGTATATAGAAATTGTCAAAAGCACAATGTAGTTCGTAGACATTTACAAAATAAAAAGCTAAGTGATATGTGGTTTTTATATCGCTTAGCTTTTTATTTTCCAACAACTGAAGCGTAGCGTAAGGCGTTAGCTTGCTAAAAACTTTTTAAAAGATGAATAATTTTAAAAGCATTTGAATATAATAAGTCGAATGCATAAAAAAGGAACAAAGAAATCAGGAAATTTTTCAACTTTACAAATCATAAAAAAGGAAGAGAGAGATCAGGAAATTCTTTAAATTTTACAAGTCATAAAAAAGGAAAGAGGAAATCACACTAAAACAAGAAGTATAGAAACATAGAAAGAGCTAATCAATACAAGGAGTATAGGAATTAAGGAAACATAAAAATTAGAAAGGCGATCAAGCGACTAAAGAGTATAAAAATTTTAGAGAAATTCAAAATTAGGAAAGGAGTTCAATTCGAAAGGGTGTATTTAAAAAGCAGAGCAACCTTGTAAGCAAGACTATGTGTAGAGGCAATGAGTATTCAAGTTCAAAAGAACATCTACGGATCGAAAGAAATGCTGACTATGGAGAAAAAGGCTATTAGGAAGCACCAATATCGTTTAGCGGAACGCAAAACTGCAAAAGTGTCTTAGACAGTCGCATTGCGATTAGAAGATACGTGCTCAGACAATAGATGACTATTAAGAGCGGATGATTACTAAACATTGCAAAGCTGCATAAGGTTTTGATTGTCTCTGTAATATTTTTTTT
>NZ_JBHTJF010000050.1:0-3144 GCF_042675605.1 Savagea faecisuis | reverse complement strand
ATGACAAATCGGCGCAACTTCCATGTAAAGTATAGCACACTATACTTTACATTCGTAAAGGTGTGCTCTGCGAGGCTGCTTCGGCTACCGCCGATCATTCGCTTGAGCGAATGAAAAACCTTGGGCTTTGCCCAAACCCACAAGGGAGAAATTCTCCCTTGACCCCTTTCAAAAAGCTCCCCCAACCCCCTCACTTTTTGAGGGGGCTCCCTCGCCGGTAGGCAGAAACAAACGTGGGGTTTGTTTCAGTGCCAAGAGGGTTCGGGTGCGATCAAATTGTCAACTCCTTAAATTCTCCCTCACTTCGCTACGCTTCGTTCAGTCCGATTTACCGTTGACAATTGCCACATATCCCTTCTCCCTCCAGCGAGTTGAAAAACAAAAAAGATACGAGATCATCCCCGTATCTTCTGTGTCTTTTGTATCTCAATTATTTTTTATAAATTCGTAACTGCCAATCAAGATATTTGTCATTCACTCGATTGTTCATGATCTCTTTGCAATCATGGCAAAACACATTGTTTTCGTACCATGTAAAATGACACGTTTCACCATCTCGAAAATCTTTTTCACATTCCGAACAATAACTGATACTTGTTGTTTTAACAAATTGATCAGACGTCATTAACCCCATTTATGCCACATCCTCTCGTATCTTTGTGTATCTCAATCAATTCATTTAATTATTCCTTCTCTTAACAAATCAATTTGAGTAGACAATTCAACTTCAATTATTCGATATTCTTCAATTTGCTCTTTCAATTTTTCGATCTCAATTAATAATTCTTTTTCTCTATCAGTCACTTTATTCCACTTCCATTTCTTCAACTTTTTTAGCTTTAGAATTATATTCCTCAAATTCTTCTAGCGTTAGTTCACGGAGCATATTTTCATACTTAGACGTTCGCCAAATTGAAGTTAGCAAATGCGTATAAATGTTTTCATCTTCTTTCTGATATTCTTCTAACTCTTTATTCTTGAATTTTTTCACATACTCTTTAAATAAACCATTGAACGTGATCAGCTGGCGACCTTTTAACGCCTTATAAAACACTTCAAAAACATCTTGAGAATGATACAATTCATTACCTTTCGCAGAATACTTTGCGACTTCTAAAATTGCGCCATTCTCCGACTTTTCGGAAGAACGGACTTTGCGAATATCCACTTGCGTAATGCTGGAATCATTCATACATTCTTGCCACATTTCAAGCCATTTTGCTTGATTAATATACACTTTCGTATCTGTAAAATAGCTTTTATTCACTGCCAAAATAGCGTGAAAATGAGGGTGGTATGTGTCATAGTTCGGATTATTATCGCCCACCTGTAAGCCACGTTTTTTATAATAAGCAGTTGCATTTTTATACATTTCTTTCGTGATGAAACGCTCTTTGTTATATGTGACTTCTAACTTTCTCACGTATCCATTAATTACTTTCTGGACATTGCGACGTTTAAATAATTTATTAAACGATTTATTGAACCGATCAATCTCATTTTTCAATTCATCGCCATCGACATTTGGAGCAGTCAGCGTTAAAAAAATATACTCTTGATCTTCCTCATGACGAATGGCTTCCATGACCACCGAAATCATAATTGCATCTTTTTTAGCCTTATTCCATGTACAAATAGGACAGAACCTGTTTCCACAACTATTTGATCGATGTACTCGCCTTGCGCTCATATCAACTGTTGTAAGGTGCTGCATAAAATCACCACACGACTTCACTCTTTCTAACGTTTTCGGTTTGAAAACACCATCCGCATATTCAGCAAGTTTACGAATTAAATCTTTTTTTGGAGTATACTTCTGTAAAATATATTGACCCAATTCCGTAGTTCTCAAAACATTCTTATTAACTTTTACTTCTTGATTTATTTTCATAGACACTGTATAATCGCTCTAGATTAATTTAATAAAAGACACAAAAAGCGATTTGCTCCTTTCCTAAGTTTTGTTGATTTTAGACTAAGCACCTAAATCATAAAACACTATGCTGGAAAATGCAAGTCGTTTTTTTTATATCCCTTGATACATAAGGCTTTGACGTGGACATACCTATCAATTTCCGTGCGGAAATAGTTAGGTATGTATCAAGAATAGAAAGAACTCGTTTTTCGCTACGCTCAAAACGCAAAAAAAGCACTCATTCGAGTGCTTTTTCTTATCGCTCCAAATCATGCGATTTTTTCCTCTTTGCTTTTCTTTGCTCACGAAGTTCTCGATCACGCTGCAAAACATCTTGAAGCGAAAAAGTATTCTTCTTTTCTTCTGATCGCTCATGCTGACGCACGAAAAGCCCTCTAGGCGCTTTTTCTTTCACTTTACCTACAAATACCCCAAACAACTCCTTAAAGCTCTCTAAATCGCTTGTACGGGCTTTTAAGAAATCTTTCGTCAATACATATAAACTTTCGATCTCATTCGTTAGATGCTCCACTGTACTCTTTAAACGACTATTTTCTTCGGATAAAGATTTATTTGTAGATCGCAACTCTTTCACTTCTTTTTTCAGCGATTGATTCTCTTTTGCGAAATCAGTATTTAACAACTGATCCACTCTCGTTTGCAAAACTGCGCCTGCTTTTACTTTTTTCTTCAAATCTTGAAACACTTCGTCTTTTAAAATTACATTCCCCGTTGATTTCATAACCGTTTTCTTTTGCTCGATCCCCAAAAGATTTCGTTTCCCTGTTGGAACTTCAACGCTTTTCTTTTCTCTTTTCACTGGAATCTTAAATTCGCCTGAAACTTCTTCAGATAGAATCGCCAACTCACTTTTTTTATTTTTCAATTCATTCTCTAAAAGATCAATCTCTTTTTCTAACGTTTGTTTTTTAAATTTACTCATTTCAATATGCTCTCGATCCGAACCTTTTTCTCCACGTTGTAAATCAAAACCGAGCTTCTGCATATGCTCTGGAAACTTGTCTTGCAGCCACAACAATTCTTGACGATTGAACACATTTTTTCCTTGCAATTTTCCATCGCGCATAGGAACAACTCCTAAATGCATGTGAGGAGTTTTCTCGTCCATGTGAACAGTCGCATACGCAATATTTTGTTTCCCATATCGATCAGCAAATAATTTATAACTTTCCTCAAAAAATCGTTTCTGTTCATCAGGATCTAATCGC
>NZ_JBHTJF010000049.1:0-3108 GCF_042675605.1 Savagea faecisuis | reverse complement strand
ATGACAAATCGGCGCAACTTCCATGTAAAGTATAGCACACTATACTTTACATTCGTAAAGGTGTGCTCTCCGAGGGTTGTCGGCTGTCGCCGATCGTTCGCTTAAGCGAACGAAAAAGATTAAGACCTTGCCCCTTTTTGTAAAGGGGCAAACACCAAAACAGCCTCCTGCTTCCTCAGCAAGTTGGCTCGAAAATCGTTTGGAAATCATCAAGGTTCGGGTAGTATTTTTTGAGAAAACCGCTCAAAAAATCTCCACCCTTTTCCCCTTGACGATCCCCATTTTTTCCGTTGCCAAATAGTAGCCGATAGCTACACTCAGCAAGTCCCAAAAATTTGTCGCTATCGCCTTAAAATTTTAACGGAAAAAACCACTAAAAATAAAAAAGACACGAGATTGATCTCTCGTATCTTCTGTATCTTTTTTCTAAACAATCGCGCCCGTTAACGGAACATATCATTCACATTTTCCACTGACTTACCTGTCAAAGAATAAATGGTGTGTGTTTCTTCGACATCCATTATTGTTCCATGGTCTGGACTTAACCAAAGGAAAAATGATTTTCCACCCAATTCCACTTTATACTGTGGGTCTGCCATATCCACTATACCTGATTGCTTTTTAGCACTGCTAAAAGCCTCTTTAAATTGCTGAATTTCTTTTTTGTCTGTAAAGGTGACTAAGGAACCCTCAATAACTTCAGAAAAATTTTCCATCTCATAAACATTAACTTCCTTAACCCCTTTAATTCCTTTGCTACATCCGCTGAGAGATGCTACAAAAACAAAGAGAAAAAATGATGTAAATAAAAACTTTTTCATGAATTCCCCCCTCATTGAAGTTAGTCGTGAAGTCCTTCAAAAAGTTTCACAATCTGGCCCGTTTGTTGAACTACTCTTTAATAAAATAATTTCTACGCTCCCAATTCCATAAAGCAACGATACTATAAGCATTTTCACTCGCTTCATCTTCCTCGTCATCTGTATGGATCAGGTCGCCATCTTCAACATCATCAAGATTGAGCTGTTTATGTATTTCCTTCAACAAACCACCATATGAAAGCAATCGTTTACGGTACAGCCCCTCTTCTAAATCCTTTACAATCTGTAAATTTCGCTCTTTATCGTCTGTCATATAATCAGTATCTTTGACAGGATATTTTGCCGTTTCATCAATCGCCGATTGAATATCTGTTTTCCGTTTATTTTTCGGCTTAATCGCTCGCACATCAACGACTGGATCATAATCCAATTTCATGGCTCTTCTCCAAAGCGCAGTCCATTGTTTTTGAGTAATATAATTTTTGGTGCTGTTAAAATAACTGGGTTCAACACAAATCAAAACGTGCAAATGCTGATTATAAGAATTATCAATCTTATTTACAGTCACTTCGGTTGCTCTCATGAAACCAATTAAATTCTGAGCCACCTTTTTATATTTTACCAATCTATTAAAACCTTGAGCGATCGCTCTTAAACTTTTGTCTAATTCTTCGCCGTCATACACGTTTTTTACCGTCAATGTAAGAAACAACCAACGTGCTTTTGGCTTTTGTTTTACAACTTCCTCAATTATTTTTTTCGTTTGGCTGCTATGCTTCATGGCTCTCCTCCAATTGCATAATGAACACAATCGAGACTTACAAAACCACGTCTTAAACAACTTCAAATGTCCTGTATCTTCATCAGCTTTGAACTCTAAAACAGTACCACACTCTTTTACCCGTTCAGCTTTTTTGAATTCCAAAACATGAAGCAACTCATAATAATTAATGCTTGAAAGCTTTTTACTTCTCCATGGTCTTTCTTTTCCAGATTTCGTTTTATCGACTAATACTCTTGAATTTTCGTTGGAATAAGTGCTATAATCATTGCACATACTAATATAAAACTCCCCTCTGTCTATTGAATTTTGTGTGGTAACTTAATTCTAACAGAGGGGTTTTATATTTCCAAATTTTTTTCACTGATTTTTAACGACTAAAAACCTTCACAAACCCTGTCACAACAGCGTTTGTTTATGGAAATCCACTTTAAAAATAAAATCTTGTTATTTCTATATGTATCAAGATAAGAAAGAACTCGTTTTTCGCTACGCTCAAAACGCAAAAAAGGCACTCATTCGAGTGCCTTTTCTTATCGCTCCAAATCATGCGATCTTTTTCTCTTTGCTTTTCTTTGCTCACGAAGTTCTCGATCACGCTGCAAAACATCTTGAAGCGAAAAAGTATTCTTCTTTTCTTCTGATCGCTCATGGTGACGCACAAAAAGCCCTCTAGGCGCTTTTTCTTTCACTTTACCTACAAATACCCCGAATAACTCCTTAAAACTCTCTAAATCGTTTGTACGGGCTTTTAAAAAGTCTTTCGTCAATACATATAAACTTTCGATTTCATTCGTCAAATGCTCCACTGTACTCTTTAAACGACCATTTTCTTCGGATAAAGATTTATTTGTAGATCGTAACTCTTTCACTTCATTTTTCAGCGATTGATTCTCTTTTGCGAAATCAGTATTTAACAACTGATCCACTCTCGTTTGCAAAACTGCGCCTGCTTTTACTTTTTGCTTCAAATCTTGAAACACTTCGTCTTTTAAAATTACATTCCCCGTTGATTTCATAACCGTTTTCTTTTGCTCGATCCCCAAAAGATTTCTTTTCCCTGTCGGAACTTCAACGCTCTTCTTTTCTCTTTTCACTGGAATCTTAAATTCGCCTGAAACTTCTTCAGATAAAATCGCCAACTCACTTTTTTTATTTTTCAATTCGTTCTCTAAAAGATCAATCTCTTTTTCTAACGTTTGTTTTTTTAATTTACTCGTTTCAATATGCTCCCGATCCGAACCTTTTTCTCCACGTTGTAAATCAAATCCGAGCTTCTGCATATGCTCTGGAAACTTGTCTTGCAGCCACAATAATTCTTGACGATTGAACACATTTTTTCCTTGCAATTTTCCATCACTCATTGGCACGACACCCAAATGCATATGAGGAGTTTTTTCGTCAACATGAACAGTCGCATACACAATATTTTGTTTTCCATATCGATCAGCAAATAATTTATAACTTTCCTCAAAAAATCGTTTCTGTTCATCAGGATCTAATCGC
>NZ_JBHTJF010000048.1:0-1119 GCF_042675605.1 Savagea faecisuis | reverse complement strand
AAGTTACCAGACCAACATTTACAAGGAGGAATCTCTCATGACTAAGAATACCACGATTTTTACATTACTTCAAAACTTTATTTCACAGGAAGAATTAGATGAGATTCTAGCTGAGCTTCAGTTTGAAGATACGGCTCGTAAATGTGATGTAAAAACACTTTTAAATTACTTGATTGGCGCTGCTACATTTGAATGGAAAAGCTTGCGTCACGCTGCGGATGTTGCCCCTGCACAAGGCTTGAAATCAGTGAATTACTCGACACTTTCAAAACGTTTAGGAGAACTGAATTATCTCATCGTGAAGCACATTTTTGAGTTAATTGTCAGTCGATTAAATCGATCGGCAAGGCGTTCCCTTAAGTTGGAAAAAGAACTTCTCGCAATTGATTCCACAACGATTACAGTCGGAAAAACACGTTTACCATGGGCGCTTTATCACGGGAATCGCTCAGGAATTAAATTGCACGTCAGCTTTACCAATCAAACAAGTATGCCCCTTCAAATCGTTGAGACAACTGGACTGAAACATGATGGTCCAATCGGTGTCCAATTAGAAGATAAACGCTTTATAATCGTTGCAGATCGTGCTTATTTTTCGATTGATAAAGTCGATCGATATGCGACAACGAATCAAGATTTCGTCATTCGTTTAAAGGACAATATTCAGCTGAACCGTAAAAAATCATTACAACGAACAGCGGTTAAAGGGTCCAATATTGTCGCTGATTTCACTTGTACGCTAGGTACTGCACAAAAACAAACCGAAAAACGCCATCGTGTTGTCGAATTTACGGATTATGAAGGTGCGATTGTACGTGTTGTCACGAATCTTCGCAATGTATCAGCAGAAGAAATTGCAGGCATGTATAAGGAACGTTGGGCAATCGAGTCATTCTTTCGCTGGATTAAACAAAATTTAAATGTACCTGTACTATTTGGCACAACACCCAATGCCGTATTTAGCCAACTTTTCGCTGCGTTAATTGCCTATGTTTTATTGAAATTTTTATACATACGGATCCATTCAAAATCAGACGTAGAAGCCTTGTCATTCGTAGGTTTTACCCGCCTGTTTCTTTGGCATGCGCTTCCGGTGAAATGGCGAACATGTATGGAAGA
>NZ_JBHTJF010000047.1:0-545 GCF_042675605.1 Savagea faecisuis | reverse complement strand
TCCGAGTTCTAAGGCTCCTACCTATCCTGTACAGACTGAACCGGAATTCAATATCAGGTTACAGTAAAGCTCCACGGGGTCTTTCCGTCCTGTCGCGGGTACTGCGCATCTTCACGCAGAGTATAATTTCACCGAGTCTCTCGTTGAGACAGTGCCCAGATCGTTACGCCTTTCGTGCGGGTCGGAACTTACCCGACAAGGAATTTCGCTACCTTAGGACCGTTATAGTTACGGCCGCCGTTTACTGGGGCTTCGATTCAGAGCTTCGCCGAAGCTAACCCTTCCTCTTAACCTTCCAGCACCGGGCAGGCGTCAGCCCCTATACGTCACCTTACGGTTTTGCAGAGACCTGTGTTTTTGCTAAACAGTCGCCTGGGCCTATTCACTGCGGCTCTCTCGGGCTTTCACCCTAACAGAGCACCCCTTCTCCCGAAGTTACGGGGTCATTTTGCCGAGTTCCTTAACGAGAGTTCACTCGATCACCTTAGGATTCTCTCCTCACCTACCTGTGTCGGTTTGCGGTACGGGCACCTCCCGCCTCGTTA
>NZ_JBHTJF010000046.1:0-6771 GCF_042675605.1 Savagea faecisuis | reverse complement strand
GGATACCTCAGCGACGTTAAACGCAGTATCGAAGAGCACACACCGAAAGGGTGTTTTTTTTATGTCAAAAATGCCTGCCTATGTTTCAAACAACCTTTTCTTTGTTGTTTGAAACATAGGCAGGCATTTTGGCACCAGCCGTTTCCTAGGCTCTGTTGCCGCAGTATGAAGAGCGTGAAAGACAAAGTCAAGTGATAAAGAGCCAAAATGCCTTGCGATCGAAGATCGCTTGGGAACCAGCGGAACGAAGTGAAGCGAAGTTTCCAAGCGATCTTCGATCGCTTCTTTTCTTTTTTAAAAAATTTTAAAATCGAATAGTAAGACTGTTTTTGAAAAAAGAGCTTTTTTTCAGGAATAGTTGAAAATTCGTTTACATATTATAAGGTGTAATAAATAAAAATGGTTGTAGTTTAAGGATGAGAAAAAGAAAAAGGAGGAGCCGCTAAAGATTTTTGAGAAGAGGTACGAAGAGAAATATACTTATTTTATTTTTAAAGTAAATTCATCCAGTGCTTAAGCGTGGACTTTAGAAAACAGGTCTTTTTTTACTTGCTGGAAAAAATATTCCAGAGTATACTAAATGTGGTTATATAAAAAAGAAAAGTTAGAGGTCAATGGTAAAAGGAAAATAAAAATAAGGAAGGAGAAGAGAAAAAGGAGCTTCAGAATTTATGTATGGATTAGATTCTGAAAAATATGATGTTTACCATTCAGAAAGAGAAAAAGGCTGTTACGAGATTTTAGAGCGTTTTAAAAGGTAATCAAATAAAATAATGATGTTAATTTTGAATGGACAGATGTTTGTGAATGATCGGTAGTAAAAATGTAGAAGTGAATTGAGAAAAAGAAATGTAGATGGAAAAAGAGTAAGTAGATTCAACAGATCGACTCCAGCTAACAAGATGCGAAAACCTCGTGTAGAGACACGAACAAAAAATTGTACATTGCAGGGAAGCTGCAATGGGGGTAAGCAATAATTGTTGATGGACTCAATTCGCTTATACGATTTGTTACAAGAAAAATATGCGTGTACATAAAAAATAGCGTCTGATGAGCGAGAGGGTTATGCCGATTGGTAACAAGCGGCATAATCCTTTAAGGTTTTCATTTTTTTGAACTTAGATTTTTAAAATTATTATGGAGAGTGAGGAGATGAAAAAGAAATTATCACGATCGGCCAAGAGAAAATTGGCTCGTCAAAAACAATACAAGAGAGAGCAGATCGAGAAGTTTGGAAATGATAATGCAAAATACACAGCTAAAAATTTGATTCGTCAATCGAGTAGAATTGGTTTTTCTAAAAAAGAAATGAAGAGGAAAAATCCAGATCATTTTGGGATTCATAGCAAAGCTACTTATAAAAAGACGATGGGAGAAGTCGGAAGATTCACACAATTTGTTAAAGAAGAGTTTGGAATCAACCGATTAAATCAGTTTCGTCAGGAACACGCTGAAGCGTATTTAGATGTAAAAGAGCGGCAAGGATTAACTAAAGGTTCTTTGCAAAATGTTGAAACCGCTTTGATTCACTTGTCGAAAGCAATGGAACGCGATGAGAAGTTTGGAGAACTTCCATCGTTAATGCCTGATCACCGACGATATACGAGTCAATCAGCCCATGAAGAAATTGAGCGAAAGCCTCGTGCTTACCAAGTAGAGGAAGCACGAGAAATTATTCAAAGGTTAGAAGAAAAAGGGCAGGAAACGGCAGCGTCAGCCGCATATCTATCAATGGTGTCTGGTTTACGAGCAGAAGAAGTATGTAAAATTGAACGAAGACATTTTGAGCGACATGAAGATCATTATAAAATTCGTATTACACGAGATGATCCTAGTTATGTGACGAAAGGTAATCGTTATCGAGAAGTTCGAATTGATGTAGAGCATACTTCACGATTAGATGATTTACTAGGGGGACTAGACGAGCGTGAGCGAGTAATTCCACTTGAAAGTTTACAATTAGCGAAAATGGTTGCTGCGGTGAAGCAAGAATATGATATTGCACGGCCGATCATGGCAATGCATGGCTTTCGCCATTTATTTGCGAGAACGAGATTTCAAGATGAGATTAATCATTCATCCGATCATTTAGATGTGATGAATCGTATTCTAGATAATTTATTTGAGGGGAAACGAGCAGACACGGGATTTTCGATTTCAGAAAAAGAACTCTATGAAGAAACGAAAGCAGCGATGGATCGGGTTCACGATGAATTAGGGCATGGCCGAAATCGTTTTGATTTGGCCATGCGATATTTAGATGTAAAATAACGCATATTATAATTAATTTATTAGGTAATGTTATATATATAATGTTGTGATACTATATAACTAAGCTTTTAGTCTAAGAAGAAAGAGGTGAATATAGATGAGTGAATGTCCAGAGTGTAACGGTGGTCAAGTAGAATGTGATTGTACAGGTGGCTTAGGTCGTCGTGGTGCAAATGAGGATTGTCCAGCATGTGGTGGAGACGGAGTACATACTTGTCCAGCATGTAACGGTTCAGGCCGATCGTAATATGAAAAACCTAGATTAAATTATAGTCTAGGTTTTTCTTTTTTTAATTTCATGATAAATCGTGCTACGAGGGACACCAGTTAACTTTACAATATCGTTGACACTATGACCGTTTGTACTTCTTGAAAAGTAAAGTTTGAGAGCCCGTTCAATATCTTTTTCATTTCTAGCGGGTCTACCTAAGTGTTTGCCTTGCTTTTTAGCACGCTCACGACCTTCTGAAGTTCTTTCTACGATGAGATCGCGTTCAAACTGTGCAAAGGCTGCAAGCATATTAAAGAGCAACATCTGGAGCGAAGAGTTTTCGTCTCGACCATCAAATTTCATATCTTCGCTTAAAAAATGAATGGTGACTTCTTTATTTTTAGCTTCTTGTACAATTTTATTGAGATCAATAATAGAACGAGCGAGTCGATCTATTTTCGTGACAACAATCGTGTCACCATTTCGAACAACCTCTTGCAGCAACTTATTCAGTTCTGGCCGATCACGCTTAGTGCCAGACATTTCATCGCAATAGATTTTTTCACAACCAGCAGCTTTAAGGGTTTCAATTTGGCTGTCTAAATTTTGTTGAGAAGTTGAAACACGAGCATATCCAATAATCATTTCATGATCCTCCTACTGTCTAATAAGTCTGCAATCATTTAGAAAGTTCCTTAATTTAATTATAGACTATCTTTTAGACAATAAAGAAGCGATAAAATCGTTGTTTTTATTGTTCAAAAGTTGGAAGGGAAATTTGTCTAAAAGTTGTGACTTTTGGACTTATACTTTGAAAGAGGGCATAAATATGTTCATCCGGATTTATAGAATTAAGAGTTATTTATTAATCATTGAGAAGGAGCGATTGAATGATCAGTATTTTAGAGGTTAAGCATAATTACGGAATCGATCGCTTGAGTGAAGAATATAACAAAGTAGAAGGGCAGTGGCAGCGTATTAAAGCTACTGAAAAGAAAATGGGTGTATTACAAGGTCATATGATAAAACCGCTCTAGAAGGCGATCAAGAAGCCTTGAACCATATGATTATTGCTTGCGTAAATGCGTACAATCATATGTATGGAGTTACTAATGAAGATGATGATATGACAATAAAAGAAGCAGAAGAATATGTTCTTCAAGATTATGAAAAGGTTGATGCAGCTTTTTCGATAAGTGAATTTGATTATTCATATGAAGGGATAGATGAATTAGGTGAAAGAATCGAAATTTTGTTGAAGGTGTATGGCACAATTTACGCGTTGCGTAATGATGAAGAACCTATTCATTATGGTGATCAGGATATGCTAAAGAGTCTTATAAATGGCGAATCACATTGAACTTATAAGAAAAGCTCAATGTAATTGCATTATTGATTCAATGTAGATTCCATGTAATGCCATGATTTATTGTTAAAAATCGCAAAAGTATCATGTATTTTCATGAATCAGTTCAATGATAATACAATAAATTTATGAGGTAAGTTCGATATAATTGTATGGACAGATTATATCGAACTTTAAAATAGAGATAATTGTTTAGCGATAGGCATATTTGTATTTTCAGTATCGTCTAATTCTTGTATATCTAATTCGTTCGTGCTTTCTAAGTTGATTCTTGCATATTGTTCTGAGACTATCAGAGATTCGATGACAGATTTTCTGTTATTTAAACTAGCTCCTACATGATAAAAGTGATCAGTAGTAAATTCAATGCCATTCCAATGTTTTAAGTAATAATTAGATCTAAAATCATTGGACTTCCACATACTTAAAGCATAACCAGCAGAGGTGTTATTCATAGTTTTTAATAATTCAAAAGCGTCGTTTTCATCCCAAGTATTATAATAATCAGCATGTAAACCAATATAAGGTGGGTCTAGATAAATAAAATCATTATGACTAGCGTTAGAAACAGTGTCTTTCCAATCTGCAACTTTAAATGTCCAATTTTTATTTTGCATAATATCTGAGACTAGTTGTATTTGATTACAAATTCGAGTTATTAAAGCTTTTTGAAAGCGTTCTGGTTTTCTACAAAAAGGTACGTTGAAATCACCTTTTTTATTAAAACGCATCATTCCATTGAAGCAACTTCTATTCAGAAAGATAAAGTCTAAAGGATCTCCATGTAAGTTGAATCTTTCACGTACATCATAGTAATATTCGCCGTTAGAAACTTCTAACTTTGCTCCTTCGCTTTCTAAAAAAGTCCGAACATTAGAACTATTGATTGAATTATCTTGTATACCTTTATATACATTGATAATATGTTTATTAGTATCTGAAACTATTGCATTTTGGGGTTGCATGTTAAAAAGCACAGAGCCAGAACCTAAAAAGGGTTCAATCCATATTTTCGAGTCATTCCATAAAATTGATTGTTTTATCATCGGTATTAGTTTAGTTTTAATACCTTGAATCTTTAGAGGTGGAACGACAATCTTCATTTTTTTTATCACTAAAATTCAACTCCTGTAATTATTTTTAAGGTGGTTAGTATATCAATGGAGAATATTATTGATGAATTATATCAAGAAGTTGAAAATCTACAAATCGATTGGAGTGTCAATGGTTTAATAGATGCTAATGAATCTATATACTCTTTAGGACATGATACAAAGTTGATTGGTAGAATTTTCGAGATTTTAGTTGCACCTGCAGTAAAAACATATGCTGAAAAGCATGATTTGAAATATGAAATTCCGTCTAAACAAAATATTTATCCAGATTTCACTTTGAGTAAATCGAACGGACGAAGAATTGCTATTGATGTAAAAACTACATATTTACAAAAGAATCTCTCGGGAGAAAACAGAAGTTTTCAATATACATTAGGTTCATTTAATTCTTTTTTGCGTGATAATACGAAAAATATTCATTATCCTTATGATCAATATGATATACATTTGGTTATAGGATTTTTATACGAACGAAACCCTGAATCTAAAGAAGGGATCATTGTTAATGGTGTAAAACATCTGCAAGAGTTACCTTCACCAGTAAAAAATGTTCAGTATTTTATTCAGCACAAATATAAAATATCTGGAGATAAACCTGGTAGTGGAAACACCGAGAACATAGGATCTATAAAAAGCAATGACTTACTACATTTTAAGCAAGGAAAAGGTCCGTTTTCTGAATTAGGAGAGTCCGTTTTTGAAGATTATTGGAGAAATTATCCAAGATATAGAACTTCAGAAAAACGAAAATATACTGATTTAGAATCTTATTTCAAGTATAAGGGACAATAATTAAATAAGAATATAAAAGAATATAAAAATTATATTCTTTTATATTCTTATTTAACCACAATATTGTGGTACAAGGCAAGTTAAAGGAGCTGTGTCGTATGAATACTCAGGACTTAATAAAGAAAGCATTAAAAGAAGTTGATCAGTTAGAAAAAGGAGAGACTTTTTTTCTTTCAGATTTATTTAAAGGTTATGAATGGAAAAGAATAGATCGTGCTCAGCGTCTTCAGCTAGGTAGAGATTTTTTGGAATATGTAAGAAAAGAAAATATAAGTGTGAAGGACAACAGTAAAAGCACGTCTAATAAACAAAAATATATAAAAGTATAAAAACGAGTACTAGCAATAAGAACCTTACTTATTAATTCTATAATTCTATAATTCTATAAATTATAATTTGAGAAACTTTGCGTCTTTTTTTATAACGTGTTATTATCTAATCATGACCTAATAAATGCAAAAAACCACTGGTCACGGGTGCTACCAACACCTATCAGTGGTTTTACGACAACATATATTCATTGGCTATGATAAGCGAAATTTGGTCAGCAGTCAAGACTTTCGCTAAAATAAGCCCGTCGAGAAGCCGTACTCGACGTAAAAGAAAAACGT
Source organism: Savagea faecisuis (assembly GCF_042675605.1). NCBI lineage: Bacteria > Bacillati > Bacillota > Bacilli > Caryophanales > Caryophanaceae > Savagea > Savagea faecisuis. Next base: position 405 of record NZ_JBHTJF010000046.1, on the reverse strand, counting down.
AGAAGGACGACCGTTTCCGCCGCAAAATAAACGGGTAGCATTCCAATACAGCTTCTCTCGATCAGCTGGGTATGCGAACGGTGAAGACCACCGAAGAGATTTACGCCGCCTATTTGCAGGGTGAGCAATCAAACAAGGGTCTGGTAGTGGTACATTGGCTTCCTACGGGAAGGCAGCTGCTACACGCTAGCGAGTGAGAACAATCTGACAGCGAAAGCATACAGTAACTTCTTCACGATACGACACGAGCGTTTGTATAACGGCTCGCTAGCAGCGTCAGGGCAATGTATGACGTGATGTGTAGTAGATATGGAAACATTAGCATTGATCGAGAGCATACACACGGATACCTCAGCGACGTTAAACGCAGTATCGAAGAGCACACACCGAAAGGGTGTTTTTTTT
>NZ_JBHTJF010000045.1:0-13532 GCF_042675605.1 Savagea faecisuis | reverse complement strand
TTTGCATGGTTCTGCTTTAAAAGATATTGGGATTGATGAGTTGCTATTTGCTATTACAAACTATCTTCCTGTAAATAATGATAATATTACAGATAACCTATCTGCGTATGTTTATAAGATAGATAGGGATGAAGAATCCCGTAAGATTACTTTCCTAAGAGTATTCAGTGGGAATATAAGGACACGTCAAGATGTTTATATAAATGGCACAGAAGAAACTTTCAAGATAAAAAGTCTGGAATCAATTATGAATGGTGAAATTGTGAAGGTAGATCAGGTTAATAGTGGGGATATTGCTATTATTTCTAATGCTAATTCTCTGAAGATAGGTGATTATATTGGTAAGAAATATGACGGGATTTTAGATATAAAGATAGCCCAACCGGCATTGAGAGCATCAATTAAACCTTGTGATTTAAGCAAAAGAAGCAAACTGATAGAAGCACTATTTGAATTAACTGAAGAAGACCCATTTCTCGATTGTGAAATTAACGGAGATACTGGAGAAATCATATTGAAGCTATTTGGAAATATTCAGATGGAAGTAATCAAATCACTACTTAAAAACAGATATAAAATAGATACTGAATTTGGTGAATTGAAAACAATATATAAAGAACGACCTAAGAGAAACTCTAAAGCAGTAATCCATATAGAGGTTCCACCAAATCCTTATTGGGCATCTATTGGACTGTCAATAGAACCACTACCAATAGGGTCAGGATTATTATATAAGACAGAGGTGTCCTATGGATATTTAAATAATTCATTTCAAAATGCAGTAAAAGATGCTGTAGAGAAGGCTTGTAAAGAAGGGCTTTATGGATGGGAAGTTACAGATTTAAAAATAACTTTTGTCTATGGATTATACTATAGTCCAGTAAGTACACCTTCTGATTTTAGGAATTTAACACCATATGTATTTTGGGAAGCTCTTCGAAAATCAGGAACTGAAATATTAGAACCTTATTTAAAATATACAGTTCAAATTCCAAATGATTTTTGTGGAAGACTTATGAGTGATCTTAGGAAGATGAGAGCTTCTATTGCAGATATAAGGGCTAAGAGAGAAGAGACGACTCTAACCGGCATAATACCTGTTGATGCATCGAAGTCATATCAAGCAGAATTGCTTTCCTACTCAAATGGGAAAGGTATTTTTATTACTGAGCCTTATGGTTATGATATATATAATGGTGAGTCTATAACTAATGATATTAGAAATAATGATAATGATAGTAGCAAAGAAGGACTGAGATATTTATTTCAGAAACAAAGTGAAATTTGAAAGGAGCTTAAGTGCAATTATCAGTTAAATATGGATAAAACCTATATCTATAAAGGTTTTCACCATATGTACAAAAAAATGAACCATGGGATAAACATCAATACGTAAAACAAGAAATGGTGGTAGTATATAACTATGGATACTAAATAAGGTTTTATATATATGCTATAGCAGAGGATGCTTTAAGATCTTAGGAAGAGCTTATTATGTTTTTAGATGATTGGCTTAAACCAAATCGTGTAAACTACTCATTAAATCATTTAACAAAAATATTTAAAGAGGAGCATTCCTGTTAGAAACATTTTCAGGGACTTGAAAACAAAAAAGCCCTCTAGTATGATGCATGAGTGTCAACGGTCATTGACTCAATACATCTACGAGAGGACTCTATCTTATGATATTCTAATACGAATGAAAAAATTAATCAAGTTTCTGAAAATACACTCGTTATCGGTATCGATATCGCCAAACACAAACATTTCGCTTGTGCTGTGTCATACACCTTCTTTTTTTGTTTTTTTTATATTAAAAAATCAATCTTAATTAATTGAAAAGACATAAAAAAGATAATATAAAACTCATGCAATAAAACTAAAGCATAATATAAATTCAATGTATCTTATGATAAAAACCAATGTTAAAAGGGTTCATTCAATGTAAAACTCAATGACATTACAATATGTATATTTAAAAAGTCATTACACATATATTGAATATTCAATGTAAACACATTTAAAAACCAATGTAAAAACACTAACTAATCATTCGATGGATTGTTTTATAAAGCAAAAAACTAGCACAAAAACAAAACCATAAAGACCAAACCGAAACAAAAACTAAGATGAAATATCTGATTATTTATCAAAAAACCGACTTTTAACACTAACAAAAAACCTTTTTAAAAAATTTAAATTTTGTTGAATAAAAAACTCTAATTAGGCATATAGGATAGTGGTCACCAAAAAAGAAAAGTTGTTTATTGCTTGAAAACCGCTAGTATCAAGGCTTCAACACTATTACCTTAAAAAAATAGGCAAAATGAGATAGTTTGAATAAAAAAGCGAACTTTTACTTATCATAAGTTAATAAAAAAAAGGATGTGACAAATATATGAAAAAGAATCTTTGTGATCTAATTAAAGAATTTTTACTGGAAGTTAATGATGAAACTCGATACATATTGTTGTTTAAAAAAGAACCTGTTTTTGTTTTTAACAAATATGATTTTTATAATGGAAAATCATCTACAGTCAAGGAAATGAAATTAACAAAGATTTTGGCATTGTTTTAAAATGCTTCTTAATTGAGAGTATATCATTTCATAATCAATGTTGTTTTGAGGAATCCCAGTCAACTTTACAATGTTATTGAGACTATGATCATTTTTACTTCGATCACAATGATGTACGGTTTTGAATACAACCGTACATGAAGAATCGCTCAACCGAGCGGTTCTTTTTTTGTTGCCGAAAAACATGTACGGTTTCTGTTAAAATAAAAGGAAACTTTACATGGAAAAGGAGCGTTTTTTGATGAAACCGAGAGAAAATGTGCAGCCGTTACGATCGGCCGAAGAAATTCAGCAATTTCGCCAAGCCTTACAAATGAGCCGTACGGCAGAAAGAGATTTGTTGATGTTTGATATGGGCATCAATACAGGGCTTCGCATTAGTGATCTGTTGCCATTGAAGGTAGGCGATGTGCGAGGGAAAACATCGGTCACCATTCGAGAAAAGAAAACAGGCAAGAAACGAACGGTCTTTTTACATATGATCATGCCGGAAATTGCGACGTATACGGAAGGAAAAGAGGAAGAAGCGTATTTATTCGCTTCACAACGGACAGGACAGCCGATTTCAACGACACAGGCCTATCGAGTCTTTCAGAAGGCAGCTGATTTACTTGGGAGAGAAGATGTTGGGACAAATTCCTTGCGGAAAACGTTTGGATATCATTACTATCAGCAGACGAAAGATATTGCGACGTTGATGGTGATCTTTAATCATGCTTCACAGAATGTGACGAAACGATATATTGGAATCGAAGAAGAAGAAATGGCAATGAGCTTGAAGTATTTCAAGTTATAAAAGTAAGGGGGTAGCCATCCGATCTGTTAAGAAAAAAGAGTGAAACGGCAACTTTTAGTCGGTCTATTGAATAGAGGATAGAACAAAGTAGAAGGACGAGGGCGGCGTATTAAAGCCACTGAAAAGAAAATAGGTGTATTGGCAGGTCATATGATAAAAACTGCTGGAGAAAGCGATTGAGAAGCCTTCTGGAGTGATATGACCATAAAAGAAGCAGAAGAGTATGTTTTTGAAATGAAGAACCAATTCATTATGATGATTCTACATTGAACTCACAAGAAAGTTTCAATGTAGAATCCATGTAATTTCTAGGAGCTATTGCTTAAAACCGCAAGGGTATCGTCTATTTTCATGGATCTATTCCATGTATGTTCAATGATAATACAAGGATTTAAAATTAAATAACCTTAATGGATGGCAACTAAATAAGGATTGGCGTGACGGCTCTTTATAAATCTTGTGAAGATTCCGAATCAGTTCAACGAATTTCATGATTTCCGTACACTTCTTCATATACTTCAGTGTATAAATGCTAATCTAACTTAATCTAATTATAATGCATATTAAGTTAGATTCAAATGGACAACAAGAAAAATGCACGATATAAAACAGCCTAAACCCTTGATCTATAAGAGTTTAGGCTGTTTTTCGAATCTGACATATTTGTATTGTGTTAGATTCAGAAGTTTTTTTGAGTACACTTATACCGATGCACTATTTAATAAATTTTACAGTTTAAACTGCTGCACAAGCCCATTCAATTCTTCAGCTAAAGTTGCTAAATCCTTTGAGCTGTTGGCTACTTCTTCCATTGCACTGCTCGCTTGCTCGGATGAAGCAGAAGTTTCTTCAACTCCAGCTGCTGATTGTTCTGTGATTGCCGCTATTTCTTCTATAGAAGCACTCATTTCTTGACTGTTTGCTGCAATATCTGTCAAGTTGTCAGAGATGATACGAATTCGATTGACCATTTCCGTAACGGCTAAACTTATTTTACCAAATGTTTCGCCTGTTATTTCAATTTGGCTTGTTCCTTCTTCAACTTCTTTATAACCATCTTGCAATGAGTCTCTCACTAAACTGGATTCACTTTGAATTCGGTCTACGATATCTGTAATGTTTAGGACTGAAGCGGATGATTGCTCTGCAAGTTTTCTTACTTCATCTGCAACGACAGCAAATCCCTTACCTTGTTCTCCAGCTCGTGCTGCTTCAATCGCCGCATTGAGTGCCAATAAATTTGTTTGACCGGCGATGTCTTGAATGACCGAAACAAGTTCTGAAATTTGTTGAGTGTGCTTGTCCAACCCCTCTACTTTAACAACTGCATCATGAACAATTTGATCAATGACAGCCATTTGTTTTGTAGAAGATGCCATTAATTCGCTTCCTTGGTTTGTCATCTCGAGAACTGAATTTGAGGATTGTTGTATGTATGTTCCATTTTCATTGGCATCCATCACTTTTACGACAAAAGATTCCATTGCAGATGACATGCTACTTGCATTATTCGCTTGGGATTCTGTACCTGTTGCTATATCCTCCATAGTCATTGCAATTTGAGCTGTACCTGCTTTTACTTCATTTGCGGATTGTGTTAACTCTTCACTTTGAGTAGAAACAGTTTCTGCAACACCATTAATTTCATCTAATAAACTATGAGTACTAAAGCTCATTTCATTTGTCGATGTAATTAATTGACCAATTTCATCTCTCAAATTCGTTTCTAAAGGTTTACTGCTTAAATCTCCTCCAGCAATTAGCTCCATTCGATTCATAACGACACGAAGTGGCCTTGAAATTGAATTCGCGGTTATAAAGGCGACAAATAAACTTAGAAGAACGACTAGAATAATTACGCTACTTACAATGAGTAATGTCGTTTTCCCACTTGATAAGATATTTTCTTGCATACTAATAATTTGGTTTTCACGATTTGTAGCTGCCTCACCATAAGCCAACATCAATTCACGTGCAGTGGCGTTCGATTCCATAAGATTATTTAAAGCTACTTCTTTATTCCCGTTCTCATATTCAGTAAATACTTCCTCAACAATAAATTCACGCCATTCAGCAGTCTTTTCAATTAAATCTTTCATCTCTTGACCGATCCCTATTTTTATAATAGATTCCTGATGTATTTCACTGTTTTCTGTATATTGATTAAACAAATCTTTATAACTACTTTCTCCAGTTAAGATAAATCCTCGAGATGTCGCCATTCTATTCCCCATATCTATAGCCAACTGTTCATCTGCAATTAAAAGTGGTAATTCTCTTTCCAAAATTTCTTCCGTCAATTTATTAGAGCTATGTAACGTATTAAAAATATAAGCACCTAATAAAACAATTAAAACAACTACAACAGAAAATCCAAACATCATCTTTGCTCGTATGCTTTTGAACTTAAGCATTTTTCATAACAACTCCATTTCTCTTTTTAATAAAGATACTTCTAAAAATTTCAATATAAAACCCTGAAAACTTTCCACTTTTTATACTTCAATAGGAATTTGGGATTGTTTAATTCCCATTGTTTTATGTAGGTAATAATACTATACCTTATTACTCTCTCACTATTCATCAATATAGTAAATAAACTTGATATTAGAGAGATTGATTATAATGATATATATCAACTTATAAAACAATCTTCTGGAGATGATATAAGTGATTTATTATCTAATCTTACAATTGAAAAGTTTGCGATGTTAGCTTAACTAGTTTAAGAAGAAGAATTGAATTTCTTGTTCAACATGAATTCAAATTGTCTTTGCTGTCTATCAGAAAGTTCATTTTTAATATAACTATCAAGCAACTCACCGATTATTTTATAAATGACACTTTCATTGATAAACGATCCTAATAATTGAATTTCCTCTAAAACTTCTTGAGTAATTTTAATACTTTTACCATTGTTCTTTGTAAGAGCTGCTCTTACAAAAGTTTTTTGATTAGACAGTCGTTCTTGTTGCTTTTTTGAACTCTCCTTTTTTTGAAGAAGGGGGGTTCTTTGATGCAACGAGTAACTGAAGTCCTCATTTTGAATTTTTTTGATAGGTGTAGAAGGTTTTAAAATCTTATTTTTAGTGCTTTTTTTAATCAAGCCTTTGTTTTGAGGTTTATTCATTGTATTTACCATCCTTTTCGAATGATTGTAATTTAATAAGCAGTTCATCAACAACGTCTATAAATAAATTATGTGCATTACGATCATGATGATCATTGTTTTTAATACCAGTAACGTCCCAGGATTTGAGACGTTCTAAATGTTTGACTACAGTATTAAAAACATTAGGTTTTCCAAATACATTTTTAGCATGTTCTAAAATAGAAATGTCTACTCTTCCTCCAGGACGTAAGAGTACAGGGAGAACACCAACTACCTGCAAATCAGCATCGTAAGTATCAACCATGAATTGTAGGTATTTTACATAAGTTTCTGCACCTTCTAGCGACAACTCTTGGGCTTGTAAAATAATAAGTACGTAGTCAGAAGCCATCATGGCGTTATCAGAGTAGTCACTAAGAGTAGGTGGAACATCTATAAAAATATAATCATATTCGCTTTTGATAGGCTGCAATAATTTTTTTAAATATGTAATTTGTTCATATTCATTATCAAAGTTTGTATATAGAAACTTAGGAAGATTTTTAAAAGAGACTTGTGCAGGAATGAAATGCAAAAATTCATTGTCTTTCACAATTGAATCCCTAAGATCACCTTTTTGAAAACCATCGAAAATACTTTTGTTTAACTCTTCAAGACCTAAGGATCGGGCGATTAATGTACTAGCATTACCTTGTGGATCTAAATCTACAAGGAGAATTTTCTTTTTATATTTGAAAGCAAGTTCCCAGCTAGACATCACAGCGACTTTTGTTTTTCCTACACCACCTTTAAAATTACCAACGACAACAGTGATTCCCATTATAAATGACCTCTCTTTTCCGAATAAATTTCTTAATAATATTAACAATAACAATAATTACTACTTTTGTTAAGTAGTAAAAAAAACAATTAAAAGTTTTATATAATTTTGTAAGATAGGCTTCAAGCGGGAGGAATCGAAATTACTACTTTTGTTAGGTGGTAATTAATAAAAATTACTACCTAACAAAAGTAGTAATTTTTGAAAAACTCCGAAAAACGCATGGCTATAGGGTTTACATTTGTTTTAAAATGTGGTCTACTAAAATATAAAGTAAGAAACCACTCTTTATGAAAGAGTGGTTTCTCGAATATCTTTGTTGGCTGGTAACCTGCAAAGATTACATGTTCAAAGTTAGTTGGAGCTAACTTGTATAGAACACAAAAAATATATACATGTTTCATTATACTTAATCATTAATTTATTTCAATAGATTAGGTCAGTTTTTTATAGGCAGGTTACCTTTCACATTGATGTTCGCTCATTAAAAAGGGGTGGACACAGTGACGATATTAAAAGAAATTAAACTTAAGGAAGTTCTGAAGTTAATAATGCATAATGGGCTTACTACATATCGAACTAAAAACTCTAACGCTACTTTTTATAAACGTAATCAAGCTAAGAAGCATGAAACACGTGATAAAAAAGGTGGCGTATTTGTTGTTCGATCTAAAGAGGATTTTACTTCTTCTGGAGTGAAAGGATACATAGCTACATCTCATGAAGCTCTCATCGATGCTGCAGATCACGTGACTCACTTTACTCCTAATGTATATCGGAAATATCAGTATACCGACTCAAACCGTCGTTATGTACATGGTTTTGAAGAAAAAAATCTTCAACAAGTAAATGTTTTTGTAGTAGATATAGATACTAAAAGACATAGTGTGAATGAAATTCTTATGTCTTGTTTAGATGAATCAATTGGAATACCAACGATGATTTTAGAGTCTGATCGAGGTTATCAAGTCTACTTTGCACTAAAGTCACCAATATACATATCTAATAAAAATGAATATCGTAGTTTGAAAGTGGCCAAGAGAATTTCAAACAATATTAAGCGTAGTTTACGATCAGTCGACGCAGACTTACTCTGTAATGATTTTGGCTTTTTCCGTATGCCTAATCAAAAGAATATTGTGTTTTATCAACCAGAATATATTTATTCAGTTGCTGAACTCATTGCTTGGTCACAACGTCAGGACGACAATTTGAATAGATCTTTATTTACGGTACATGTAAGTCATAATCAAAATAAATTAACCGATTCACAATGGTTTCAAGCTCTACTACATACGAAAAGTGTTCGAGGTGCTAAAGGTAAGATTGGTCGAAATAATGTCATGTTCACTTTAGCTTTAGCTTGTTATAGTGACGGGTTATCAGAAAGAGAAACCTATGATTTATTGGATGTATATAATTCGTCTTTAAATGTTTCAATTCCACATGGAGAAGTTCAATCGATTGTTAACTCTGCCTATTCTGGAAAGTATCAAGGGCCAAAATCTGAATATATTAAAGAGCTGCTAGAGATACATGTACCAAAGAGTAAATCTATACCGGTTACTGTGGGAGCGTTAGGATGGTATAAACATAAAAAAGAGCGTGCTGATCGAGTACGTAGTCATTTACACGAATGGGAAGAAGATATTGTCTCCTACATTAAAAAGCGGATAAATCAAGAAAATCCATTCCTACATCTGACACAGAAACAGATGTGTGAAGTAATTGGAATACCACAAAGTACGTTAAATAAGTTATTAAAAGAATCATCAAAGCTGCTTCGCTTTGTAATAGGGAAAGGAAGATCTGCAAAGACTCGTTGGACAACGGTCGAAATTATGATGCAACATCTTATACAACAAAATAAAACATCATCTGAAGCGTTTAAAAAACAGCTGGATAGTTACTTAGAAGAAGTCACTGTTAGAAAAAAAACACCAGCACTTAAACGTTTATTTAGTTATGCCTTAAAATTACTAGATGTTTTTATACAAAAAAACACAAAACCAGGATGATCTTCATTGAAAATAAACGCTCCACTCTGCCTTACATATTTCTACTCTCCTTTTTTATTTGCGTGGCCTAAGTACTGTTTTGAGTATATATCTCTTTTTTTAGGAATATATATTTTTTCACGTGAATACAATAAAGCGATAAATAAAAATGGAGGGGTTATTGTTGAATATTGTTAAAAATGAGCTTTATGAAAACTATTATAGATATGTTGAGGGAATGAGCCAACAGACAAGTTCATTAGCAGCAGGAAGATATTTTTTAAAGTGGTTAGATTATGTGGAATCGTCAGAGGATGTTTTTTTTATAAGGAGTATTGTCGATTATACATTCATGGTTTTGAGTGATTTATATGATAAAGAAGGTATCGATTTAACTGGTGATTTGAATTTCCAATTGGATCAAGAACAAAAGAAACAATTTCAAGAGTTGAAAAAGATGTTAAAGAAATTAGTTTTATTGGAGAGAGATACTATGCGAGGATCTAAAAATATATTTGATGAAAGTATAATTGAATAGTCTATATGAAGATATAAAAATAGGAAGGAGTATTAGTAAGGCCTCTTAGATTCAATGTAGAAAAGAGATTTCGGAAAAGATGATGTTTTATACTTATATTGTGAAAAGTGCTGTAATTAGATTGTAATAGTGTTTTTAAAAGCAAAGTGAATTGAGAAGAAGTAATGCAGTAGGATTAGAAGTAAGTAGATTCAACAAAACAAATTGATTCCAACCAACAAGATGCGAAAACCTCGTGTAGAGACACGAACAAAAAATTGTACATTGTAGAGAAGCTGCAATGGGGGTAAGCGATAGATTGTTGATGGACTCAATTCGCTTCATGCAATTTGTTTCAAGAAAAATATGCGTATACATATAAAATAGCGTCTGATGAGTGAGAGGGTTATGCCGATTGGTAACAAGCGGCATAATCCTTTAAGGTTTTCATGTTTTGAACTTAGATTTTTTAAATTATTATGGAGAGTGAGGGGATGAAAAAGAAATTATCACGATCGGCCAAGAGAAAATTGGCTCGTCAAAAACAATATAAGAAAGAGCAGATCGAGAAGTTTGGGAATGATAATGCAAAATACACAGCTAAAAATTTAATTCGTCAATCGAGTAGAATTGGTTTTTCTAAGAAAGAAATGAAGAGTAAAAATCCAGACCATTTTGGCATTCATAGTAAAGCCACTTATAAAAAGACGATGGGAGAAGTCGGAAGATTCGCTCAATTTGTTAAAGAAGAGTTTGGGATCAACCGATTAAATCAGTTTCGTCAGGAACATGCTGAAGCGTATTTAGATGCAAAAGAGCAGCAAGGATTGACGAAAGGCTCTTTGCAAAATGTCGAAACTGCTTTGATTCATTTGTCGAAAGCAATGGAACGCGATGAGAAGTTCGGAGAACTTCCGCCGTTAATGGCGGATCAACGTCGATATACGAGTTTATCATCTCATCAAGAAATTGAACGTAAACCACGTGCTTACCAAGCAGAGGAAGCAAAAGAAATTATTCAAAGACTCGAAGAAAAAGGGCAAGACACAGCAGCATCGGCTGCATATTTGTCGATGGTGTCGGGTTTACGAGCGGAAGAAGTATGTAGAATCGAACGAAGACATTTTGAGCGACATGAAGATCACTATAAAATTCGTATTGCACGAGATGATCCGAGTTATGTGACGAAAGGTAATCGTTATAGAGAAATTCGAATTGATGCAGAGCATACTTCACGATTAGATGATTTACTAGGGAGATTAGACGAGCGTGAGCGAGTCATTCCACTTGAAAGTTTACAATTGGCGAAAATGGTCGCTGCGGTGAAGCAAGAATATGATATTGCAAGACCGATCATGGCGATGCATGGTTTTCGCCATTTATTTGCGAGAACGAGATTTCAAGATGAAATCAATCATTCACCCAATCACTTAGATGTGATGAATCGTATTCTAGATAATTTATTCGAGGGGAAACGAGCAGATACAGGATTTTCGACTGCAGAAAAAGAACTCTATGAAGAAACGAAAGCAGCGATGGATCGAGTTCATGATGAATTAGGCCATGGACAAAATCGTTTTGATTTGGCCATGCGTTATTTGGATTTGAAATACTAAATATCTATTTTAAGAAGGTTTCTAAGTGCTATTTCAAGAAGGATATTCAGAGCCTAGAAAAATGCTCTGAATAGTTGATATATAAGGGTTTTTAAATAAAAAACAATAGAAAAAGGTGAATTTCAACACTTGAAATTCACCTTTAAGTAATTAGAATTAAATTACTCTTCTTTAGAGTTTTGATTAATATATTGAGCAATCACAGATTGGATAAAATGGCTGCGTGTAATGTTTTCTTCTTTTAAAATTTGATCTAATTTATCCAAATCAACTGGATCGATCCGGACAGTCATATTAATTTTCCGCTGTGGTTTTTTAGGAGGTTGAATTTTCATTGTTTAGAGCTCCTATCGCTGTAATTTTATCAGAAGTTATAATGGCGTTAACTACATCGGTTGCAATAAAAGGATTACTAATATTCGCTTGGTAGACTTGGAATTCATACATTTGTACAATACGATTGCCAACTTGATGTAAATAAGGATCAGATGATTGATTTTCGATTAAAACATCTAGAATCATTTCGATGATGAAATCGTCTGTTAAACCTTCTACATAATCAGTCATAATAGCGTTTCTAGAGAAATACTGTTTTACTTGTTCGACGTATTGATCAACGGTTTTCATATGTAACAACTCCTTTTGTTAAGTATAAATAAATGCAAGGCAAAAAGCAAGGCATAAGCGATTTCAAATAATGAGGTGATTAGAATGGAAAGTATTTTAAAGGAATTGCAGCGACTTGGAGTCAATTATGGTCTACAAACAGATATGATTTTAGAAGGTACTGTAGCAAGAGATGTTGTGATTGGCTTTCGGATTTATACGATGAATCCAGAGGTAGTTAACTTATTAGAACCTTTAGTTGAACCAGGTAAAGTTTATCGATTTATGATTAATGATGTAGTTTCAGGCTATTATTTGCATTTGAACAAGGAGGATCCTCTTTGGAAATTTTATAATGCTTCTTAATTTGAATATGGATATTTTAAGAAATAAATTAACATTTTTAAAAATATGTATTTATTTCACATTATGATACATTACTTAGTAATATTGAGATGGAGGAATTATAATGAAAAAGATATATGCTTGTTTAGTTGGTGAATGGGTTTGTTTAAACGATGATCCTGAATGTAAAATGGGTGGTAATTTGAAATCACCTTCAATTTGGTGGGAAGAGAATGCTGAAGTATGGTCACCTATAAATAGAGATAAAGATTTAGAGCATAGTGTTTATGGACTAGATTATGTTCATATTTATTATAAAGGTAAAGATTATAGAATAAACCCTATTTTTATACAAGTAGTTACAGGATAATTTAGATATGAAAAAAATACAAATAAAGGAGAGTTACGAATGAAAATTATTAATATAGGAATATTAGCCCATGTTGATGCAGGAAAAACAACTGTTACAGAAGGTTTATTATACAAAGGTGGGGCAATTAATAAGATTGGAAGAGTCGATAATGGTACAACGATAACGGACTCGATGGAACTTGAAAGAGATAGGGGGATAACTATACGAGCATCTACAGTTTCATTTAATTACAATGATACAAAGCTAAATATCATAGATACCCCTGGGCATATGGATTTTATAGCTGAAGTTGAACGAACACTGAGAGTATTAGATGGAGCTGTTTTAGTAATTTCAGCAAAAGAGGGAATACAAGTTCAAACGAAAGTGATTTTTAATACCTTAGTGAAATTAAATATTCCAACCCTTATATTTGTGAATAAAATAGATCGAAAGGGAGTATATTTGGATGAAATATACACTCAAATACAGGAGAAATTAACTTCTAATCTTGCAATAATGCAATCAGTTAAAATAAAAGATAAAGGTGATTTTGAATTGACAAATGTAAGGGATGATAAAGTAATTCAAAGTCAAATAATAGAGAAGTTACTGGATATAAATGATTATCTAGCAGAAAAATATATAAATGGCGATGTCATTACAGAAAAAGAGTATGATAATGTATTTCTGGATGAGGTAAATAGTTGCAATCTTTATCCTGTTTTGCATGGTTCTGCTTTAAAAGATATTGGGATTGATGAGTTGCTATTTGCTATTACAAACTATCTTC
>NZ_JBHTJF010000044.1:0-2040 GCF_042675605.1 Savagea faecisuis | reverse complement strand
TTTCATAAAGAGATAGATTGGAAGTGTAGGAATGACGTTATTGTTGGAGGATTTTTTGATGATTAGAGAATTGAAACAGAAAGGATGGACGATTAGTGCCATAGCAAGAGAAACAGGCTTTGATCGAAAAACAGTGAGAAAACATTTAAATGCAGATACAGTTCCAGTATCAAAGAAAAGAACACCAAGGAAAAGCAAACTAGATCCATATAAGGCTTACTTGTTGGAGCGGATTAAGGAAGGAACAACGAATTGTGCAGTCTTAATGGAAGAGATTTGTGCAATGGGGTATGAAGGTAAAAGCACCATTCTAAGAGAATTTGTACAACCTTATCGGGAAGCTCCTAAAAAACAAGCGACTGTTCGATTTGAAACAGCCCCTGGCCGTCAAGCGCAAGTAGATTGGGCAGAAGATATTGGGGAGTTTTTAGTAGATGGTGTCAAACGACCACTCTATGCATTTATTATGATTTTAAGTTATTCACGAAAGCGATATATCGAGTTTACAACTGATATGACACAGGAAACTTTAATGAAGTGTCATATGAATGCCTTTAGTTATTTTAACGGGATTCCACAACAGTTGCTTTACGATAATATGCGTACCGTTGTCACTAAGCATAGTGTTAGTCAGATTCGTTTTAACAAGAAATTTGAAGATTTCCTTGCTTATTACGGTGTCATCCCAAAAGCTTGTAAACCTTATCGGGCGCAAACAAAAGGAAAAGTAGAACGTGCAGTAGCTTATTTAAAATCAAATTTCTTAAAACGTCGTCTCCCAGAGACATTAGAAGAATTGAATTATGAAGTACGCAAATGGCTTAATGAGGTTGTACATCAAAAGCGAAATCAGACAACCCAACAATGTCCAAATGATCGATTTGAAGAGGAGCGTTCTTTACTCCTTCAATGGAATAAAAAACCGCTATACCAAATTAGACAATGGGAACTCCGGGAAGTGAGTAAGGATTGTTTGATATCGTATCAGCAAAATAAATATTCCGTACCCTATCGTTACGCTGGACAACAAGTAAAAATCCATGAAACGAACGAAGGCATACTTGAAATTTATGATGAATATGAGTGCATCGCCACACATCTATTGATCGAGGGCAAACATCAAATGGCGATGGATGACCGTCACTATCAAGGATTACCCGGCACAAAAAAAGAGCAGGAAACGAATCTTCATGGTTTGGCGACCCCAGATTCTCCTACTCCAATTACTAATGTTGCAAATCGATCATTAGCTGTATACGCTGCACTCGAGGAAGGTGATTAATAATTATGCACTCATTACTCGAAAAGCGCTTAACAGCGCTTGGATGGCAGCAAACCGCACTTCAAATCGATGAACTCGTAGAAAGTGCTTCTGCCAATAATGTATCATATTTTGACTTTCTTGACACGCTTGTCAAACAAGAGTGGGAACTTCGCGAATCACAGGCTTTAGCAAAACGTATTCAAAGAGCAAAATTCCCTTATAGTAAAACGATTCACGATTTTGATTTTAGTTTCCAGCCAAGTATTAGTGAACAACGCGTGAAGGAAACGTGTACGTGCCGTTATATTGCGAACGGTGAAAACCGTATTATTCTCGGTCCACCGGGTGTGGGAAAAACCCATCTAGCAATCGGCTTTGGATTAGAAGCACTTGCCCAAGGATACCAAGTGTTGTTTATGACAGCAGATGAGTTAGGTGAGCAATGTCAAAAAGCAGAGAAAAAAGGGACGATGAATTATTTAATCAATCGATTATGTAAACCTGATTTGATTATTCTTGATGAGATTGGTTATTTTTCATTCGATGCCTTAACAGCAAACGTGTTTTTTCAAATAGTCTCAAGAAGGTACGAAAAGGGCGCAATGATCATTACGTCGAATAAATCATACTTAGAATGGGGCAAAACGTTTGGAGATGATGTATTAGCTACTGCGATCCTAGATCGTCTTCTGCATCATTCTGTTACCTTTAATATAAAGGGCGATTCTTACCGTATGGAGGAGAAGAAAAAAGCGGGAATTTTCCCGCTGCCTCAC
>NZ_JBHTJF010000043.1:0-116199 GCF_042675605.1 Savagea faecisuis | reverse complement strand
TCGTTTTTTCATTAAAATCTAGAAAAATAATAACTGAAAATTCAGACGTTATTTATGCGACGGTAGTGAATGAGCATAACTTTATTAAAGACTTTACCGAATTTTCTGTAGCAAATGTCATTGTAAAAAATGGTGTACATGCTATCGATACTAACTCGCCAATAAGGGAAGTAAAAGCTGCTTATGAAGCTAAATACGGAGAAGTAGAATGGCTGGATGACTATTCAGCCGAAGAGATTAAAGAACCTGACATTACTGTGCTTATAAACGAGACAAAAGAATTAGAACTAACTTTTAACCCAACTATAGAAATTGATCGATTACCATTGCCATCTAAAGTTGCCAAAAATTATATACCTCGTCATCTAGCTATGTATGTTACTGAAAAAGAAATAGAAGCTTATAATGCTCAAATTCCAGATACTATAAAGAAAATAGAAACTTACAATAAGAGGCTTGAGGAATATATGCATACCCAAATATTTGGGTTAGAATTTAATCTTTCTATCAGAAATGAGGGTAATCTTAAAGCGAATGATATTCACATTGTGATGGAATTTCCTGAAGAGCTAGTTTTACTTGAAGGCTCTAAAAAAAACATAAAGAAACCAGAAGAGCCTAGTTTTCCTCCTCATCCACTTACTAAAAGGATTAGGAGCGGAGCTTTAGATTCAATATCAGGTCTTTTAAGCAATGATGCAGTAGTATCATTTCCTAATTTTCCAATGAATAATAGGACGCTACCCGATTTGATTATTAGCCCAAATACAAGTTTTTATACAGATTTAAATGAAAATATAATTACCGGTCACTGTGACAGTTTATTGCACACTAGACATAGAACATTCAACACTAAGTATTTACTTGTGCCAACAATGGTAGGGACATTTGATATAAATGTTTCAATTATTTGCGAGGAGTATCAAGAACCAGATAAGTTCACTATACAATTGATTGTCGCAGAAAATTAAAATCGATTTTACGGTATGATGGCATAAATAGCAATCTTGAACTCTTTAAATATACTCATTTCAATGTCATTAAGTAGTAAACACAAGGTTTTGCCTAATATACAAGTTATACTTCTCGTCACCTGTCGCTGTTAATTTAAAATGAGCCAATCCTATATTTTACTACACCATGTTCATGATTTAAAATATTAATTTCCTAACAAAAAACATGAAACCAAACCAATCATAGCTTCATGTTTCTTATAACGAATATTCAATTTAGTGCGAGACGAGAGGTATGAGTACGAGGGAACCGTTTTCGATTTGAATTTCGAAAGCGTATGTTCCTTCTGGCAGTTGGTCAAGCAATTCCTGTGGCAGACAGATGCCGTAGTCGTCTCCGATTCGTTCAATATTTAACTTCATCAAGATCTCTCCTTTGACGGTACGTCGTCGAATTTATTTCTTACCGACTACGATACCATCCGCTCTGTACATGATTGTGTAAATATGACACAAAAGAATGCGTTAATAAATCGTCAAGAAGACTAAAACTACCATCTACCGTTTTTCTCAATACTCCCCCTTTTCAATTTGGAGTATACTTAGAACAAAAGGGAGGGTTGTAAATGTCACACGAAAAAGAGAATGTGAACCTATTATCGAAGCAACAAGCAAACATTCAATCAGACCATCTATTACGAGAAAAAGCACAATCACGACTCGTCGAAGCACTTCATTTACTTCCTGTGCAAAATATGAGCAAGAAAGATCTAGAAGATTGGTTACAAGAAGAAGACTATTAACAATTGTATTTCACAACGGAGGATATTAGGACCGACCGAAGCTGAAGAGCGAAACAGATTCTTCAGCTTTTTACTTCATCCAATACTAGAACCGCTCCATTTTCAATCACAACACAAAAAAGAAGCCACTTCACCGGCAGCTTCTCACTTCTTCCACTATACACACTCATCACGAAAACGCCCCGCTCATGTAAAGAATGAAAACTCCGATGAGGGCGAGGGCAAATCCGATCGTATATTGCCAAATCATACTGCGGTCGCCGAAGATTAAACGGACGATTACCCAACTACGCCCGACGACGACGAGGATAAGACCGAGAGAAAAGATGAGGATGCCTACCCATAATAAATATTGTTCCATACACTACTCCTCCTTTGTTTTCATCATAAAAGAACCGTTCTCCTTCCACAACAAAAACGGAAAGAAAGGATTCTCCCTTCTTTCCGCTCGTACTATGCGTTTGAAAACACGTTCCAAAATGTTTCTTCTTGAATGATTGGCTGTCCTATTTTTCGCAACTGCCATGTTTGTTCGAGATAAATATTAGCTAACACTTCATATTCCTCTCCGTAACGCTCTGCCCATTCTAATGCAATGACCGATTCATAGATTGCATTCATATCGCTCGACATTTTCTTAGAATAAAATGTTTGTTCTTCATAGGTTAAATCGGCAAAGCGAAGTAATGCTTCTTGAACTGATGTCCATTGCTGTAACACGATTGATTTTTGATCGCTCGATGCAATTTTTTCAAGTCTTGCGTTCATTTGTTCTATAAACAATTGATGCGCTTCGTATTTATTCACAAGACGAACGACTTCTAGACCTAAAATATTCGCTGTCCCTTCCCATACCGATAATACTTGCGCATCTCTTAACAACCTCGGTGTTACAAAATCTTCAATATACCCGTTCCCTCCTAACATTTCGATCGCTTCATGAGCGAAGTGAATCGCTTCATATGCTGTTTCTTTTTTCATCGTGGCAATATTTAAACGATTCAACACGACTTCTTCCGGCGTTCCTTCACCAGCCGTTACTTTTTCATACAATTGAATCATATCGAATAATGCAGCTAACTCGACATGGAGCTTTGCTTTCATTTTCAAAAGTGTGTCACGCACCATCGGATAGTCCGTCAAATATCCCCCGAACGCACGGCGCTTCGTCGCATATTGGAAAGCCTCATCTAGGGAACGCTTCATAATTCCTAGAGAAGCGACTGCATTACTCACTCGTGATAAATTTAACGCTTCCATCATATAATAAAAACCTCTCGTCGGATCTCCAACGACATAAGCCTTCGCCCCGTTCAATTCGACTTCTCCTGAAGGAACCGCTTTCACACCTAACTTATCTTTTAAACGACGAATTGAAATACCGTTTAATGTACCATCTTCATTACGCCACGGTACGGCAAATAGCGTGAGTCCTTTTGAACCTGTTGGCGCTCCTTCTCTTCTCGCTAGCACCATTGCGACACCGCACATTCCCGCATTCGAAGCAAAATATTTTTCGCCATATAACGAATAAGTCCCGTCGTCTTCCTCAACCGCCACAACTTCATTCGCTCCGACATCCGAACCGCCTTGTCGCTCTGTTAAAAAAGTCGCTCCTTCATAAAGGGGCACTTCTCCTGTTGAACAGACATGAGGTAAGAAACGATTTTTAACGGCTTCATCTGCGTAATGATCCAGTAAATAAGCCGTTGCTTTCGTTAAAGTGACCGGACAATAAAATCCAGGTTCTGCTTGAGACAATACATATCCTTGAGCGAAACTATACGTATAATTTCCTTTCCGACCTAACTCTGGAATTGGTTTATGCACATAGCCTACAATCCCTTCGTTATACGTTTCTTCAACTGTTTGACGATACCCTTCGTTCACGATCACTTCTGAAATATCGTCGCCATATGCGTCGTACTTCAACAATTGTGGCTCTCCTTCACGGTCTGTAAAACGAGCACGTTCATCGATTTCATTCGCACAACGTTCCCCGTATACTTTTAAACGCTCCTCTGCATATTGATAAAAATCTTTCGGTAAATAATGGTGTAAAATGCGTCGTAACGATTCATCTTTCGTATAGAAACTTTCTTTACGCTCTCCATATTGTGGCTTCTGTTCAATCACTGGAGGGTGTTTCGGATAGTTCGCCATCATTTCTTCCTTCATGTCATCGCTTCCCTTCTTTTAAAGCTTGTTTTAAAATTTTCCCTGTCGCATTGCGTGGGAGTTCATCGATTCGTTCGTACAATCTCGGAATTTTAAATTTAGCGAGCGTTTCACTTAAAAACTGTTTCATTTCGGTTTCATCGATTTCTTCTGAGGAAACGTAGAAAGCTTTTACCGTTTCACCCCACTCTGGATGAGCGACTCCGATAACCGCCACCGCTTCAATCGCAGGATGCTTCATCATTTCTTGCTCGACTTCAAATGGATACACATTCACTCCGCCCGAAATGATAATATCTTTCGCTCGATCGACAATCCACATATATCCGTCTTCATCGATTTTCGCTAAATCCCCTGTTCGCAACCAACCGTCCAAAAAGACCGCTTCTGTTTCTTCAGGACGATTCCAATAGTTCTCCATCACACCGAGACCTCGAATGACGATCTCGCCAATTTCATTCGGTGCTACTTCATTTCCTTCGTAGTCTACAACTTTCAATTCTGTAAATAAACTCGCTCTTTTTCCGATACTTCCAACCTTTTCAGCTTGTTCTTCTGGGAATAATAGCGCCCCGCTTGGACCTCCTTCTGTCAGTCCGTATACAGCCGTTAAATGATTCGTTTGGAATTGCTTTTGAATATATCCAATTTCCGTTTTACTGACAGGTGCACCCCCATACACCCACCATTGCATCGACTGTAAATCATATGTTTTTTGTTCTAACACTTTTGATGCTAACAAGTACACGACAGGCGGTCCGAAAAAGTGCGTCGTTCGTTCGCGTTCTACTGTTTCTAAAAATACGACAGGGTGAAATTCCTCCCGTACGACGAGCGTTCCGCCGACAAGTACAGTCGATACGAAAAATAAATTCAAAACGGCGGAATGACTAAGGGGCAACATAATGAGCGTTCGCGTATCATCATTCATTTTCATTTCGATGCAAATCATATGTGCGACGGCTAGCACATTGCGATTCGTCAACAATACGCCTTTCGGTTGTCCCGTCGTGCCGGATGTATACAATAGTGTACAAGGTGTTTCTTCGGTCGTTGTCGTCTCATTCGTCCAACGCTCACCACTGGAAATAGTTTGATTCATTTGAGTCGTGGTAATTAATTTACCTGAATACTCTGATAAATAAATCGCTTGTTTTGCATGTTCCGTTAAGATGAGTGCACAAGCCCCGCTATCTTCTAAAATGTACATTACCTCGCGTGATGTGAGTTTGACGTGGAGCGGTACGATCATGGCGCCTAATTTTAAAGCCGCAACATAAGCGACCGCAAAATCATAACCATTCGGTAAAAATAAAGCGACCCGGTCCCCTTTCGTAATTCCTTCTTGTTGAAATAAATGAGCGACTGCACACGCTCCATCATTCCAATCCGCATACGTATATCTCACATGTTCCGTGACAAAAGCTTCCTTGTGCGCAAATTTCCGTGCATTCATTTCCACATAATACGGAATATTCATCTCATTCTCCTCCTTTGAGCTCTTCTAATTTTTCTCGAAAGGTTCGGTCTAACCAAGACAACTCGCGTCGAATCGTTTTCAACTCCTCGATCATCGAATCAATCTCTTCCATCTTCTCTTGTCCATATTCAATTGTCCGCTCCAATTGAGCACGTCCGGTACGATCCACATCGAATAACAAAATCATTTCTTTGATCTCAGACAATGTAAAATTAAATCGCTTCCCCCGCGCAATCAACTTCAACTTTGCCAATTCCTTTTTGTCATACCTACGCTGATTCGTCTCGGTACGAACAGGTGTTAAAAGGCCAAGTTCCTCATAATACCGCAACGTACGAGGCGTCAGCCCAAATGCTTCACAAACTTCGCGAATCGTCTTCATCTCTCCACCCCTCGATAGTTGTAATGTAACATTGACGTTAACGTAAACTTCAACTGTTTTCATCTATTTTTTAAAAATAAAAAAGAAGTGACTCATGTGAACACTTCTTTTAATAACATATAATATTACCGATTTACTTTGAAAAATGGGATATTATACTCTTACACCATATTTTTAATTCCTCGATATTGATAATACTTTCCCAATACATAAGTTCTCTTTCATTTATCATTCTTCTCTCATAATTAAATGGAACTTCACTGCTGGTACCATTAGAAAACCCTTCAATATTATTAGCCGAATCCATAATATAAGCAATTCCCTTCTTATCGTTTTCTAATTGGTCAAACAACCATTTATCCATTCTTTCATCTAAATGATGAATAGAGTTCCGAACCTTACGGATATCTTGAGGTGGACTTGGGATTCCAGGATATTTTTCTTCAAGTGCACGTAATCTCTTTTTTGCTCGCTTTCTACCCGTTCCTTGTGCCGTTGTATTGCAAGCGAGCTGTGCAATGACATCTGCAGTGTTCACTGCCAAACAATAGTATTTGACTGTTTCATAATTTTTTCCTTCTTGCTGTTCACCTTGTTCAATTAATGAAAGTGCCCACTTAGCATTTGTTAAAATTTCATTTACATAAGGTTTTAAATACAAACTTGGTAATTGATTCATCTAAAACTCCCCCTATTTACTTTTATTAAGAAGGCCTAATTAACTGCCTTCATAAATATATTAGAACACTTAACCTATTTTGGTGCATGATTATACAATTTTCTCCTATTTATAGTTTAGATATAAAAAAGACGCAAACGATTTCTCGTCTGCGTCTTCGCTGCACCCATTCCCCTTTTATCATACGCTTCGCATCCTCTACTTCAACAACTGCAACACTTCCGATTGGGTCGTGTTGTGTTGGACGAGGGCGATTTGTTGGGCTTGTTGTAAGATCGATAACTTCACTTCTTCCATTTTCGCTTTCGCCATGTCGACGTCTTCGATGCGAGAAAGTGCGCTCATGAGTTGTTCTGCTGCGACTTGGACGTTCGCGTCGGTATGTTCTAAACGATTCGTTAACGCTCCTATATTGCCTAATTGAGCGCTCACCCAATTTAATGCCTCATCTACTCGAGTCAAAGCTTGAGCGGCGTGATTGTACTCTAACACACAAATCGGACTTAACATATGAAGCACTTTATCACAGGCTGCGATGGTCGCATTAACGTGATGGTTTTCATTAGGGCCTACTTGAAAAATAAAATGATTATCTTCCGCATCTGCTTCTCGTCGCAATGTGTAATTAACGGACGCTTCATTATTCAGAGTCTCAAAAGTTAAAGTTTCGTAACGCAAGTGCACTCGAGTTCCATCAAATGTAAATTGATCTTTTGTCAACACTTTGCCGTTCCATATGACTTCTACACTTTCTGGAAGAATCTCTCCCTTTGGTAGAGCATGTCCGATTTCGTGATCACAATAAGCACCTTCATCGTCTTTAGCCTCTGTAGATAACTCAATCGGCTGTAGGGCAAAATAATCTACTTGCCACGCCACTTTATCTTGGCTTTCTTTTACATTCGGACGCGCATCTCCTGTTAAATAAATGCGTCCTCCTTTTCGAATATATCCTGTTTCATTTTCATCTGTCACTTCTTGTAATACTTGTCCATCTTTTACGACAGAAGTAATATGAGAACCAACCGGTACACTTTGAGAGAGCGCATCCGTTGAAATCGTATACACTTTAAAGTCGTCTTTATTGTGAGAACCAATGGGACGCGCATTTCCTGTCAATTGGATTTGTTTCGTATTCTCATTTAAAATGAAACCATTCATCTCATCGTAATGAATCTCACCATCAGGACCATACACACGAATCGCACGTGGTTCCGTACCATTCTCTACACCATAAATCGCGCTATCACTGGGCAAGTTCAAATCATACGTTCCATTCTCAATCGTGCTTAGCGACTGTTCTTGTACGTAACGATAAGTAATAGAAGGAGTCTTCCCAATCTGTTCTGCTTTTGGACGATAATCTCCATAAATTTTTAGTTTCCCTGAAGTTTTATCATACAAAAAACCATTTTTTCCTTCAGGATCATATGGAACCTTTTTACCGTCAACTAATAATTCAATCGTTTCTATTTTGTCGTCTTCATTTAAACTATACAATTCTGCATACTGTTGCTTAAATTCAACTTCTACTACACCATCGTCATACTTTGTATCTTCTAAAAGATAGACATACTGAATATCATATCTTTCATGAACCCCATCACTACTATTCTTCCCTGCTTTCACACGCGGACGCGCATCTCCGTACAATTCAATTCGATTTGTATCTTTGTTATACCAATATCCGTTCTTCTTCTCCTCATCATACGGAATGATTCTTCCTGTATCTGTTTGAATATAGATTGAGGCACGTTCCTGATTTTGCAGTTCATAAATTTGAGGACGCTTCTTTAATTGAATGTCATAACGGTCAGGATTCACAATTTCAGTTTTTTGTTCGATGAATAGAACATTGACTTTTTCTCCTTTTAAAAGATCCGGACGTGCATTGCCATACAACCGCACTTTTCCTGTCTTTTGCTCGTACGTGTATCCATCTTGTTCACCCCACGAAATTTCTTTCCCTCCTACAAAAACACGTAAGGCTCGCTCTGTCGTTAAATCAGAATCCGTTAAATTATAAGTAGGAATTCCAATACGAGCTTGCTCGGTATGTACATCTGGTTGATCGTCGTCATCTTGAATAGCATTCACATTCACAGACTGGCCTGCTGCTGGTCGATACGTTCCATATAAATAAGCGGTTTTCGTTTGTGAATCAATATAAACTCCATTCGCTTCCGCTGGATTCGTCGGTCGATTTTCTAAAAATGCCTCGCGTGGTACTTCTTTGTCACCTACTGTTAACTTTAGCGACATCGGACCCTCTTCACCATGAATATTATAAAAATTATGCACACTACTTAAGGAATACTGAAAAAAATCATTCGATGGCTGATTATCATTTACGTAAGAAATTTGATAATAGTCTTGCGCATCATCTTCTGGCATGCCTCCTATTCGAGCCGTACCGAAAAACTCAATGATATTCCCTTTCACTGTATAGCCACCTTCTGGCTCTGCTCCTTGACCATCCCAATATAAAAGTGGCTCACCTTTTCCTGAATCGGTCTGTTTATAAACCTTTAATGAAGCGGCTTCTTTATTCATCTCGTATAATTTAGGTGTCTGAGACAATTGTATTTTATTTTGTTTAGGTGGCAAGTTCAATCGATCATTACTTGGAATAACTGAAACAGGAGCGCTCACTTCCAGTGTTTGAGGATTAAAAGTTCGCGTCGAAATATTAAAATTTTCATCACGATAAGCAAATGTGACAGATCCATCCGCATTCGACATAGGAGAGAAAGTATAATTTCCAGTGCCTGCTAAAGCATCTGGAATACTTATTCTTTTTGTCTTCCCAGCCTCTGTATATCGAATATGCAACCCACCTTCAGAACGTAATGTATACTTCCCTACACTCGTTCTTTGATTAACAGGTTGACTTTTCTTTTCGATGACATCTCCTCCAAGAGGACGTTCATAATCTTTTCCATCCCTCGTAGATTGAAAAATAAGTGTCTGACCATCCGCGGTAAAGCGTGGAAATCCTTCATCGACTGTCGTTAATTTTTCAGTGTTTGAGGTGTGTGGTCGATCCTTAATTGGTAAACTCGACAATCCTTTCATCTCTTCTGACTCTGTAATGAGTGAAATGTTTTGTTCCCCTACTAAATTACCTACTTGTTCAATAGGCTGTTCATTTCGACCATTTGTTAGTCTAATCGTACTCGACATATCTAACTCTTCTGTAATGAAACCTTGCGCAGCTCCCGTTAAAATGGGACGTGTATTAAATTCGGTATGCTTCACAATGTCGCGCAAATTTTGTTTCAACGCATCAATTTCTTTTTGAATGATAGCGGTATCGGAATCAGCTCCTGTATGAACATCGGTCAATGGCGCGTTCATCGCTTGAATCGTTAATTCTCGCATCCGTTGCACAATTTCCGACATTTCCATCATCGCGCCATCCGCCGTCGCTAAAAGTGATTGCGCATCTTGAATATTACGCACGGCCTGCAAAGAACCGCGCATCACCCCACGCAACTTCTCACTGATCGCCAAACCCGCCGCATCGTCCGCCGCCTTCGTAATCCGCTTCCCACTCGATAACGTCCCAAACGTCTGTCGCGTCGCTTTCTCCGTCCGCTTCAACTGATTCAAAATCGCTAATCCATTCCCACGAATGATCAATGTGTCAACCTCCTATGTCCACATCCTATATGTATACATAAATATTTACATTACTAATTATTCCACTTGTTGATATAATAGTACTATATAAATCCTACATTTTCTACCTACCACTCCCTATCCAAAAAATTACTCCCCAATATCACGTTAATAAAAAAGCGCTACCGAAGTAGCACTCTCTTTATTGAATCGTCGGGCGTGTAAATTGTTCGTCAAATGCTTGTCCTGTTACACGTTGCACTGTTTCAAAATATGGGACGACGTATCGTTCGATGAGCGTCGCAATTGCTGCGCTATCCTCTTTCTCCATCGCCGTTTGTAAAGTCGGTAATTGAGCTTCGAACTGTTCTTTCGCTTGCACGAGATCTTCCCAATCGTTCACCTCGACAATCGACTGATTCACCACTTCTGTCATCGACAAAATCCATTGAACGCCGCCTAAAATGTCATTCACATTCGCCCAGTCTTCCGCACTGACATTGTCACTCTGTAACGCTTCTACTAATTTTGGTGTGTGCTCCGATGCGCGTTTCACGTACTCTTCTCCTGAAGCTAATAAACCGATAACGAATGGTTGTGCTTCGACAGCTAACACTTCAATCGTCTGAATCGATGAGAGGCGGTCGTGTAATGTTTGTTCGACGTCGTCTTGTACGACTTCTCCGTCAATCTTCAACCCTTCAAAATAAAAGTCCTCTCCTAACAACGCATTAATCGTTGCGATGACGTCATCTGTCGTCAACTTCTGTGTTAATTGCTCTACTCGTTCACCTAATCGAATCTCCATGGTCGTCCTCCTATGTATTTCATCTTCTCTCTTTATATCGGCTTCAATCCACTCACTTTCCACCTTTTCACGTAATTCAAAAAGAACAAACGTTCCTATTTATGCTATAATGAAGAAGAGGTGATTGTATGAATACATTTTATGCTCGCATGACGGGAAAGTTGTTAGGCGACGGATGCATCACACGAGAGCCGAATCGCCAACCGAGATTTCACTATACGCATCACGTACCCGATCTCGCTTGGACGACACAATGTTACGACGAACTGAAATCATACATTCCGATTCATGAGCCGATCTATCGCAAAGTGACAGACGAACGACTCATAAAAGGATATTCTGAAAACTACTTCGTCCGCTCACGTGTCCATCCGATCATTACGAAACTGTATGACATTTGGTACCCGAACGGAACACGCATCGTTCCTCGCACATTCGTCCGACGATACTTCAATGCTGAAGCACTCGCCTGGTGGTATCAAGACGACGGACATCTGAAAATCGAAAATGGACAAGTACGAAAAATTATTTTATCAACCGAATCGTTCACGAAAGAAGAAAACGAATGGTTAATCGAATTACTATATGACACGTTCCAACTCCAATTTAGACGAGACAAAGCGAATCGTATTTTGCTATACGATCAATTCCAATGCTTCGTCTTTTTACACATCGTCGAACCGTACATGAACGACTGCATGGAACGCAAAAAGAACCCACATCTCCCTGCGAAACCATTCGCACAAAAACCAGCCATTCGATTACCACTCACGATTCAACTCACAAAACCGACCGCACAACTGAACGCAGCACTAGAACGACTCGACTACTTCTTCGACGAAGAACACGTGAACATGGAGCGCATTATGCAACAATTCCTCCCACGCTCCTTCACAACCGAACCGAAAAAACACGTCCAAGTACGACTCACAAACGACAATCGAAAATGCCTCCTCGCCTTACGAAAAGCGACAGGCCTCACATTAAGCGAACTCTCCACATGGTGCTTTCGCTCGGTAGAACATATACAAGAACGCCAACAATTGTATAAGTTCAGTTCATAATGAAACCCCCACTATAATAAAAAAATATGAGTTGCAGTGGGGTATATCAAACCTTAAAAAGAACATACGTTCCTATTTTATGCTATAATAAAGATATTATTAATAACATTTGAGGTGATCATATGGAAACATTTTTTGCCCGAATGATAGGGAAATTGTTAGGAGATGGCACGATTATTAAACAGGAAGGAAGGCGACCACGCTTTCAGTTTATGCATCGTGTGGAAGATGTCGAGTGGGCGCACTATTGCTACGAACAATTGCGCGACTATATTCCGCTGAGCGAACCGACATACGGACGAGTGAAAGATAATCGATTGCAAAAAGGGTATAGCGAACGCTATATGGTGCAATCGTCAACACATGAATGGATCGATCAGCTGTATGACATTTGGTATCCGAATAAAATGAAAGCGATACCAATCACTTATTTAGAGCAATACTTCACCGCAGAATCACTCGCTTGGTGGTATCAAGACGATGGGCATTTGAAGAAAAATAAAGAGGGTGTTGTGGAAAAACTCATTTTGTCGACAGAACGTTGGACGGATGAAGAACGAGAATTACTGAAGTATATATTAAATTTAAAGTTCAACTTACTATTCTCAGTAGATGGCCAGAAGCGATTGTTACTGTACGATCAACTACAAATCAATTACTTTTTACAACTCGTCGAACCGTGGATGCACCCTGTCATGATTCGTAAAATGAAAACAGCATCACCATATAAAACGATTGCGAAGCGAACGACATTAACAGTGACAAGTAACTTTCAATTCGAACGACCGACAAAAGAATTAAATGAAGCAATCTCTCACTACATCGATAATGTGGAATTAAATGCTCAATATTTTCAAAAATGGAATTACGCGAGGCGAGAACGCAACGAAATGAAGTCGTATCAAATTACGTTAACGGACGACAACCGTCAAAAACTTGCGCAAGTTCAAGTGAAAACGGGACTCACGTTAAATGAAATTACACAGCACTGTTTATCAGAGCGAGCAACAGAACACTTTGAACCGAAAGAGCTTCAACAGCTAGATCAGTTTACGACGACACAAAAAAATATTGTACTCGGATCGATCATGGGAGATGGAATGTTACGCTACAACGAGCATAAATCGGGAAGTAGCAGTTCATACTATGAACATTATGGAATGAAGCAGAAAAAATATCGTGAATGGAAAACGTTAAAATTAGCTCCATTCTGGAAAATTACACCGAAAGGAAATAGTATACTGTCAAGAGTAGCTCCGCTATGGAAAGAGTTAGAATCTCATTTTTATCAACATCAACCGAACGATCAAAGAATTAAACGTATACCATCACTCTTTTTTGACGAAGCAAAACAACCAGAAGCAGTAGCTACTCTCTTTTTAGATGATGGATCTTTACTTATCTCACCTCGTGTGAACCATCGTTCGAATACTATTTTTCTAACTCCGCATATCGCACTTTATTTACAAAACTTTACGAAACAAGAATTAGAACGACTAAGTGATTGGTTCACACAACGCACGGACGTCCCATTTCGTCTTACGAAGCGTCCAGATGGACACGGATATTATTTACGAACGTCACAAACAGCACATACGTTGCAGTTTTTAAAGTGCTTATCTTCGATTACAGATACATGTCCGTCGATGGCCTATAAATCAAATTGGAGTTATCGATTCGCAAAAGAACGCGAAAAATGGCAAGCGAAACATCCGCATTATCGAGTCGTGACGAGTTCAAGAGAACGGATGCGCCCGTATACAGAAGAAGAAATCGAAACGATTATTACAATGAAACGAAACGGAGAAACCGACCAATCGATTGCAGACCAACTAGGACGCACCTATTGGGCCATCGTCTATAAAGTGAGCGAACTTCGAAAATCACATATTTTATAACATAAAAAAGAGACTTCCTAGTTGGAAAGTCTCTTTTTGTTTCAGTCGTATTAACGTAAAAGTTGTAATACTCCCTGCGGCTGCTGATTTGCTTGCCTTTAGTCCTATTTTTCAATTAAGGAAGTAGACTATATCTTCATCTCATAAGTCTTTAGTCCTTCGAGATGCTGGGCGCTTCGGATGACTTACTTCTGCCACAAAGTAAGGTCCTACAGACTTCATCGTCATAGCTTGTGCCGTAGACGGTATGTCTTAGTCGTTGAACGTTCCCCACGGTTTCCCGACAGGGGCTTCGCTGCTGATTGTCCAATCTTTTCCGTTTTCAAACCATCACGTGTACCGTTTCCAGTTCCGCTGTGGTGGAAAAGCTCTCAGGAGATTCCAGCAATTCACCCAGTGATGATCTCTCCTATCACTAAGAGAGACGCCCGTGCAATCAAATTATCGAAGAAGTTGAAGAACTCCGTTCGGCATTTGATTCGATTGAGCCAACATTGCTTGTGCTGCTTGAGTTAAGATGTTGTTCTTTGTGAACTCCATCATTTCTTTCGCCATCGTGCGACATACACTCTCATGTATGACTAGACTATCTCTTCACCCGTTCAGCCGATTGTGGTTGCTGATTTAGGGGTTGGGCGCTTCGAATGTCCTTTCGTCTCCACGAAATTCCACCCTACAGACTTCATCGCCGTAGCTACTGCCTTAGACGGTATGTCTTAGTCGTTGAACGTTCCCCACGGTTTCCCGACAGGGGCTTCGCTGCTGATTGCCTCCTCTTCTCTCTTTTCAAACCGTCGCGCTTGTTGTTTCCAACTACGCTGTGGTGAGAGAAGCTCTACCAAGGTGTTCCAGCAATTCACCCAATGATCCTCACAGACCGTTCCCAGTCTGGACGACTATGTCCTTCTGAAGCCTATGCGGCTTGGACATGATCAACGTCACGGATACGTGATTCCGCTGCCGTTAAGTTCTCAGCTGACGCGCCGAGGTTGTTGATTGTGTGCTCTAAACGGTTTTGAATCGCACCGAGATCCGCACGTTGTGTTGATACAACGTTAATTGCATCGTTAATTGTTTTAATTGCATCGTTTGCGTCTACTTGTGAACCGATTGATAATTTTGTAGATTCTAAGTTTGTTTTACCGTCTACTTCAACTGCAGTTAATTCAATTGCACCTTCTTTAGCAACTAATTCCGTAGTATTATTTTCTGGATCTGCAACTACTGCTGCTTCTGCGTCTGCTAGCTTCGCTACTTTGCCATTAATAGTAACTACAATTTCATCTGCATCAGTAGTATTTTTGTGTACAGTCACAGTTGCTAACTCTGTATCTGATAATTTTTCAAAAGCAGTGTCTTTTAATGCAGCAGTTTTATCAGCACCTGATAATGCAGTATAACCTGTAGTTGTGTTGATTGTTGGGTCTGCAGCAACCATTTTATCCTCATCGATTTTAAATGCCTCTACTGTAACTTCCTTAACGTTATCTGCAGAGTAGATTTGTCCATCTTCTGTAGTTTTAGCAACGACATCTCCTGCCGTATTTGTATAAACACCTTCAGCGTCTGCAGTAACATCTTTCGCAACTGACTGTAAGCCAATTGCCTTTGAGTCCATTGCTGCAATTTTAACACCAATACTTTGATCTTTGTTTGCACCAATATGGAATTTTTTATCTTCGAACGTTCCATCAATTAATTTTTGTGTGTTGAACTCAGTGCGTCCCGCAATGTCGTTAATTTCTGCAACGAGTGCTTCAACTTCTGATTGCATTGCTTCACGGTCGACTTCGTTAATGTTCGTGTCGTTTGCTGATTGAACAGCTAACTCACGCATACGTTGAAGAATTGAGTGTGTTTCGTGAAGTGCGCCTTCCGCTGTTTGGATGAGTGAGATGCCGTCTTGTGCGTTTTTCTCAGCCATGTTTAAACCTTTGATTTGTGCGCGCATTTTTTCAGAGATCGCAAGACCTGCTGCGTCGTCTCCTGCACGGTTGATACGGTAACCTGAAGAAAGTTTCTCGAGGTTTTTCCCTACGTTCGTGTTGTTGAAGTTCATTTGGCGGTGTGTGTTAATTGCCGCGATGTTGTGATTAATTCTCATGATTAATCTTCCTCCTTGAATGTTTGTATTTTCTCAAGCGTCCTTGCTTGAGTGTGAGTGGATATCTCCCTCACTAATACTATGTATCGGAGCTTGCTTTTCATTGTTTACTATTTTTCATCATTTTTTATATTTTCTTTTTATTTTTGTCTAAAGTGTGACATTCGGAACAGTAACTGTTACAAGTATTGCAATTATAATAAGTATTAACATCATCTCAATAAAAAAATGACGGCTCATTTGCCATCATTTTTCTTCATTATTATTTAATTGCATTAAGCTCGATAAGTCTGTTGCGACGGCGCTTTTGTTTTCATCTGTTAATTGTTCGAGTAATTCACCACGAACGAGTTCGACGGATTTTGGAGCGTCGATGCCGAGCCTCACGGTGTCGCCAGAGATGTCGATTACTTTCAATGTGATGTTGTCACCGATTTGGATCGTTTCGCCTTTTTTGCGTGCGAGGACGAGCATTTACTTCGCCCCCTTGTCGATCGGGTGGCGCATGTCGTATGATGCGTCGTTCAAAATCATTTGCTTCCCTTTTTTCGTTTTCACGTTGAAGACGAGGGGTGCTTGTAAGTTGAGTGTCGAACGGTTGAACGGTTCTTTTACGGTGACGACCGTTAAGACGAATACTTCTTCTTTCGATTCGATGCCGAGTAAGTCGATTGTCGGTTCGTCGATGCGAATGTCGTATTGTTCAATTAATGTGTACGGGTTAGCGACGACGAATGCGACGCCTGGTGTGTCTGTCGATTGTAGTACTTGGAACATGTCGTTCCCGTCAATCGGTAAAATAGTGAATGAATGATTGTCTTCGAATCCTGGTAAGCCTTGTGGAAATTCGTAAATAAGCGCCCCTTTTAATGAGACAGATCCGTGAAATTTCGTTTCGATTTGCATGCGTCATTGCTCCTTTATTCCTTTTCTTTTAGCATAACATGAATGCTTACATTGGACTACTTTCAATCGAGAGATGTCACAATGTAGACTTACATTTATGGTATAATTTGTTTGAACTTTTACATGATAAGGAGAGATTTTATGACATTTCGTAAATGGAGTATGCTTCTCGTGCTCGTTTTCGCTTTGGCGGCTTGTTCGAACAATGGAACGAGTGTTGAATCTGCAAAGCGTGCATTAGAGGAGATGGAGTTAGAAGAAAGTGAAGCAGCAGAAGAATCGAATAAAGAACGAGCTTTTCAATTGTTAGAGGAAGACCTCGCGTGGATGAGCGAACAAAACTCAAACGTTCATGCGCCGTATGAATCGCATATTATCGATTTTGATACGCACGAACCGATCGGACCACACGTCCAGTACAATGTAGATGAAGGATCTGACTTCGACGTCAACCGTTACCCTTTTTTCGTATCGTTTCACGGTAAACAATACAAACTCGAACTCGGCTGGACAGGTCCGAACTTACATACGTTAAGCTACACGGAGTTGTCTGATAGTATTCGAGCTCGTAAAGAAGGTTGGTTTTCAGAACCGTTTTTCCCTTTTATTCATGAATTGGGCTTTGCGTTTGATCCATCTGACTGGCAAATAACAGCGGCTGACTTAGACGGTGACGGTATGTTAGAAATCATCGTGACGGCACGCTATACAGAAGATGTTTCGACAGATAAAATTTTAGCCGTCTACCGCTTCACCGACGATGAAGAAGAACCATTTGAATTAGCGGTCCATTTACAAACGGCCGCAAAAAGTTACCGAACAGGCATCGCTCAACAATTCCGCGTAACGAAAGCGAAAGAGATTGTTGCGGAAAACTGGGATTTCGAAGAGGCTGTCGCTTACTTTGAAGACGGAGATTGGTACGTCACTGTCAATCATTACTTACCGGCAAGCGATAATTTAAGTACTGCATACGTTTTGATTTCTGGCTTTGGAGAAGATCCTGAATTTACACGTCACCGGACACCCGCTCCTTATCTCGAAACATGCTACATCTCATGGAACACGGACGTCACCGCTTCGAAAGCGGATAACAAAGATAGCAAATCGTCCGATAAGCAATCAGCGAATGGCACATCTTCAGGAGATAGCTCGTCGAAAGGAAGTAGTAATTCTTCCAACAACGACAGCTCGTCTAAGCAAAATAATACGTCTAAACAAAGTAGCGCATCATTCACACCGACCGTTCCGAAAAAGTCGGACATGCAGTTAGAAGGAGTGTTGCGCGACTTACCGGAATCTTGTCAATACTCCCCGACACCGTGTCAGCCGATGTCGACGGAAGATATTAAAGAGCGAGCAGGAGCTGCGGCCATTTTCTACATTGAAAAGAGCATCATCGCACGCAAGCAAGGCGATTACAGCATTGCCGCTCCGTACATCGCAGCAGGAAGCCCGATTGAAACCGATATGAAAAAGCTCGTTCCAGGAGATGCGAGTCGTGGCGTATCGATGACTTTTGAGAAGTTCGAGATTTTAAATGTCGTCGATCACGGAGAAGGTCGCTATGACGTCCATTTACGAAATACTTACGATATTCAAAGAACGAGGCGCACAGGCCTTCGCACATTCGAAAGCGTCTTGCGCATCGTATACAATTCATCGAGCGATACATTTTACGCATACGAACTCATTTCAGAAACTGAACTATAAGTAAACCGCTAACGAATACATGTTAAGCTAAACAAACCCCACCTTTTCAATAAGTATTTTAAAAGGTGGGATTTTCTCTGTATCTTCAATTATCATTTTATAATATTAAAACTGGCTTCATCACTCTTTGATTAATCGCATCTTCAAATGCTTCTTGATAATTTTCAAAAGGGTATGTTTGAATTAACGCTTTAATATCTATTGCTCTACTCTCCAAAAGTTTCAACGCTTGTTCATAGTGAGAAGCATTTGACGTATAACTTGTCGCAATTTGAATTTCATTACGAACTAAGTAAGTTAAGTCACATTCAAACGTTCGAGCATAAATACCGAAAACGACAATTTCGCCGCCTCTCGTTATTAAAGACAGCGCTTCTTTAAATGCATGAATAGAACCTGATGCTTCTACAATGTGACTTACCTTCCTTATCCCCCATTGTTTATAAAGTACATCCTCAACGTTTTCTTTTTCGATATTTACAGTTAATAAACCGAGTTTTCTAGCTACTGATAGTCGAACTTTTTCATCTTGATTCATACCGACAACGACCACTTTCTTTGCTCCTAAAGAACGCACAGCTACAGCTGCTATTATTCCTTGTATCCCCGGACCAAATACGACAACGGATGAATGTTCATTAATTGTGCTATGACTATATATTGCATTAATACTTACTGACATAGGTTGAATAACACTCGCTTCGACAGTTGTAATTTCATCTGAAATCTTGTGTAACATTTTTTCATTGACAGCGACATATTGTGCCATTGCTCCATTTACATCAATACCTGTCATTTTATAGTTTTCACATAAGTGAGTTTTATGTTGTGTACAGGCTTCACATACTCCACAAAATATGTTTGATTCCCCTATCACTTTATCTCCAATTTGATAATTTTTCACTTGCGATCCGATTTGAATAATTTCTCCGCTATATTCATGTCCTATAATTGTGCCATCCTTCATACGATCGTAGGTATTATCTGATTGATATATATGCACGTCCGATCCACATATCGCGACGGCTTCTACCTTTACTAATACTTCCATTTCTTTTATGTTAGGCATTGGTACATCACACAATGTTAAACCGTAATTATCTATTTTTTGCTTTATCAAAGCTTTCATTGTAATCAGTCACTTCCATTTTTTATTCGATTCACTAATCTATCTAATGAATCTAAGTCCAAACTTTTGTCACTCAACTTCAAGATATTTGCATAGTGCAACTGTTCACCTGCCACAAAATTGTCTATTCGATTTAAAGCATATAACATACATTCTTTAATAACCCGCTCCACATAACGAGTTCTCAGAATTTCTTGGCGCAACTGTCCATATTGCTCAATCGCTTCAGCATATACTTCATAACCAACAGTTACCCAATCAGCATACACATTGGGAGTCGCTGATTCTTCTAAATAATATGCTTTCCCCTCTATGAACGTAGGTTGCTTTAAATTCACTTCTTCTACTATTTCTATTTTATTGATAAAAGGATATGCGATAAGCCAAGAAGGAATACCACGGGATAGGACGAGAGTAAAAGCAACTTCTGCAAACTGTTCTTTACTTATATTCACTTTGTTTAGATGTGGAAGTAAATCACGAATCGCTCTTTCATTCCTCATCCCAATGTAAATGCCTAATTCAATAAGCAATAAATCTTTTTCACTTAATTCTCTCATTCTGCATCTCCTACCATAGCAAATGCTCGGATAGGAGATCCTGTAGCATTCCTTATTTTTAACGGTGTTCCTACAAATACGATATCTTCGTAAGGAAGTAAACTTTCTAAGTTTACTAAGTTTTCTACGATATAAATATCGTTAGACAGTAAACTCAAATGTACACTACGCTTCATATTAGAGTCACAATCAATATTTCCTAAATCAATTCCTAACAATTTTAAATTTTTATCTAAAATCCATGGTATTACTTCTTCTGCTAAGCTTTCTGTTTTAAAGTATTCATCTGTTCCCCATACACACTTTGTTGTCTTGAGTAATAAAATTTGAATACTAGACCAATTTATTTTTTGTTTGAGTTCAGCTTTTTGCAACATTTCTAACGTTACGGGCTCGTCTGTTTTTTTATAAGGAGATACATCTAAAACGACAGCTTGTCCTATCGTTCTATCTAAATTCATCTCAGATGCGGATGGACCTTCTTTTATGAAGTGTAAAGGTGCGTCTATATGTGTTCCGCTATGATCAGACATCAAAATTTTTCGTGATTCAAAACCTTCACATGGTGAAATATATCGATGCCTAGAATTTTCAAATGTTGATTGTTCAACTAATTGCAATGGAGGATGTGAAGGATGGAACGACATACCATCCTTCATTTCTAATGTTAAGTCTATAATTTTCATCCTACTTCCCACTCCTTAATGTTTTATAGTAAATATCCCCAAATCAAGAATGATGCACCAAATACTAAACCAAGCCATAGCATGATAATCACCATATATCCCATCACATCTTTTAATTTCAAGCCTGAGATAGCTAATACAGGTAAAATCCAAAATGGTTGAACCATGTTATTCCAAGCATCTCCAATCATTACTCCCATTGCGACTTTTTCAAATGGAGCTTGTAAAGCATTAGCAGCTTCAATCATAATTGGCCCTTGTACAGCCCATTGTCCACCAGCAGAAGGTGCTAAAATATTAATAAACCAAGCACTAATTAAACTAAAGAAAGGTAAACTTTCGGCAGACGCAAAGCTAACAAACCAATTTGAGAATGTAACAACTAAACCACTACCGACTAAAATTCCCATGATTCCGGCATAAAAAGGATATTGGAGAATAATTCCTGAAACAGTTTTAATGCCATCATTTAAAAGCTTAATATAATAAATCGGAGCCCCTAACAATAAAATTCCTAAAAACAAGAAAGCAAAGTTAACAATGTTTAAATCTAATGATCCTCCATCTTTGAAATGTAAAAACACATAGAATAATCCTAGCCCACCAATTAAATATCCAATCCACTTCGATTGATTTAATTTATTTGCAATTGTATCTTCTTTCTCATCTTCCGTAAGCGCTAACAAATTTTCTTCTTCATCTTCTGGTTCAACCTCAATAATTTTTGATGGGTCTTTCGGATGTAAGAAAGCATTTAATAAAGGTAATGTAATTAAAACAGCTAATGTTGTTAATAATAAAGGTAAAGAAAAAATTGTTTCTGTTAAAGGTATTATTCCCATCGCTTCTTCCAAAAAGTGTCCTGGTGTAGAAATTAATACTGGAACTGTTCCTGAAATACCCAAACCATATAAAGAGAACCCACTATATCCTGCAGCGATAATTAAAGGATAATGAATCCCTTTAATATTTTTAGCCAATTTGTTCGCTACAATTCCTCCAACAATTAAACCAAATCCCCAGTTTATTAAACTCCCGATTCCACCAGCTAGTGTCGCAATAATATAAGCTTGCTTCGGTGAATTCACTTTAGCTACAATACCATTTAAAATCTTGTCTACAATTGGTGTTTTAGCTAAAACGTAACCTGCTGCTAAAATAACTGCCATTTGTGTAGTAAAAGCTAAAAGATCCCAAAAACCACTTCCCCAATACTTTGTAGTATCTACAAAGCTTGTTTTTTGTAAAATCATTGCCAACATTCCTGTTAAAATCGTCAATAAAATTGCAATTGTAAATGAATCGGGTAAGTATTTTTTCATTAAGTTTGTAAAAAATGTGTTTAAACTAGTCATTATTTTTCTCCCCTTTAATGATTTTCATAATATCACTCAACATTTTTTCACTTTCTGCTAAGTATTCTTTTTTACTACTTTCTGTCCATTCATAAAACCCACGATTATCTTTCATTCCCCTTTCATTTTGTTCGATTTTGGTTAGAAGTAGTGAACTCACTGTTTCGTTATTCGCTAACGTCGGATAAACAGATTTGGTCACTTCATAATGGATATCTAAACCGTTAATATCTCTTTGTAAAAACAATCCATTTGTAACTAATCGAATCCCTAATGACCAGCGAACGAGCATATCTAAATCTTCAATTGATATGACATCTTCCTCTATGAGAAATAATGCTTCTCTCATGATTGCTGCTTGTAAGCGGTTACCTGCAAGTCCAGGATAATCTTTATTAATTTGAATAGGATACTTTTCGATATCTTTCAATACTTTATTTACTAAGTTTAATGATTCTTTATTAGTTACCTTGGGATTGCTCATCACTTCAACAATTGGAATTAAATCAGCTGGTGTAAAAAAATGAGTAGCAATTAATCTTTCTGGATTTTTCATAGAAGCTGATAACTGCTCTAAAGTAAAACTAGACGTATTCGTACAAATAACGGTGTTTGAAAATGCATGTTCTAATT
Organism: Savagea faecisuis; assembly: GCF_042675605.1. Lineage (NCBI taxonomy): Bacteria > Bacillati > Bacillota > Bacilli > Caryophanales > Caryophanaceae > Savagea > Savagea faecisuis. The sequence continues at coordinate 93,247 of NZ_JBHTJF010000043.1, read as the reverse complement.
CTTTGAAAACTCGTTTTTTTGTAATTAAATTCTCTGTTACTGCCTCAAAACAAATATCCACTTCAGATACTTCAGTTAATTCTGATAATAGAGTTATATCAGAATCGATATTGCAAGAAATTTCGAGTCTCCTTTTTGTTTCTTTCTCAAACAAAAATACTTCGTGTCGTTTTGCTAATGCCGTAGCAATAGCAAAACCCATGCCTCCTCCTCCTACAACTAACAATTTCAATTACATCATCCTCCTTAAAGTAAAAAAACGGCATTAACTAAAAGCTGAATAAAATACAGCTTTTAGTTAATGCCGTTTTTAAATAATTTGAAAATTAAAATAGGTAATATTTTAATTATTATTTAAAGGGCGTTTATTATTTAATTATTTGTGAGCACGTCATCTACATAGCGTTGGTGCGCTATTTTCAAAGCAACTAAAACAGACTGCTGTGAAGGTGCATAATAATGTTCATTTATTCTTTTTATTATTAAATCTAATTCTTCATAAAAATTAAAACCAACTAATAATTTACTAAAAAATTGTTTAGCGACTTCAGTAATAAAAGTAAACTCTGCATTTACAATTTTATGTGTTTCTTTCTCAATTTCTAGTACGATACCAGAATGTTTGAACTTTTCATACATTGCAGTTCCTTGAGGTGCTCTTGAATAAGCAGTGATGAGTATAGTATCCACTATTAATCCTCCTGAATACTTTTATTTTATAAGAATATAACAAACTACTTGAATTGTGTCAATATTATATTAACAATTTCTAGAGACGAATATCAATATGAATGTGACCATAGTCTTCCATGACGCCTGACACTTTGCCTGGCGTATATTCATGGATCGGCTTATTCACTTGTACGTCGAGCGTCGGCTTTTGCGGTTCGACATTTATATCCGTCGTTCCTGGTTCAATCGAGAACTCGACACCGAAACGCCCGAGTAAGAAACGAACGTTAATATCAGCTGGTGGAGGATAGGCGTTGTTTTTTGCGATATTTTGAATCGCTTCCCCACCATCTTCAATGCGCATCATTTGCGTTCCTTCCGATGCGCGACGAGCCATCCCTTCTTGAACGGCACTTAACCCTTCTTTCGCAAATTCGTCCATCGCACGTAATATGTTTTTACGTTCCATCGATGCCCACGCTTCCGTCTGGTCGATCGTCAGCGTCGGTTGCGTGCGACGAATGTCGAGAATAGCAGCAGGTTGCGTCTGTTGCATCGAAGCTTTCGGTTGTTCAATCGACTGTTGCGGTTTGTCGATTTGTAAGCCGAGCTTCGCAGGACGTGTTTCAATTTGAATTTGTGGAATGTTCATTGGCTTCACTCCTTATAGAACGGAAGCGCTCGTCATAAGACGAACGCCCCCTTCATCACTTATCGTAAAAAGTCGACGAGCGTCGGTTGAATAATACGCGCTCCGATAGAAAGTGCCGCACGGTGAATCGACTCTTGCGTCATTAAATCCGTAATGACCACTTCGTAGTCGATGTCTTCGTTTTGCGACATTTGCTTTTTCGCTGCCATCTCTTGAAGGTCGAGACGGTTATCCATTAATTCCGCACGATTTTGACGAGCTCCGACAACGGCACGCGCTTCTAATACGATATTTAAAGCATCGTCCATGGAAGCGATATGTTTGTCTAAATCAGGTTTACTTGTTTGATTATTTTTATCACCTTCGATATCCTGAATCATTGTTGTGAATTTCTTATCAATCTCATCGAAAATACCAATTCCTAAAGTATTGACTTGTAATTCTACACCATCAAACACCTCAATCTTCACTTCGCGCTGTGTGCCATTCTTTGCATCAGCTATTAATCTATAAGAATCATCATCTACTTTCTCATATAAATCTTTCTGAATCTGATCTAAATCACCGTAAGCTTTAGTATTAATAAATAAAGGACTACCCGTTTTCGTTCCAGAGAAAATATATTTATCACCAACCTTGGCGTTTGCGATATCGCGCATACTTTCTTGAAGTTGTTTCAGTTCTTGAGCAATTTTTTGACGATCATCATACGTCATCGAATCGGTTGGGACGTTGACCATGAGTTCACGCGCTCGTTTTAATACTTCCCCAGCATTGTCGAGTGCGGCGTCTGTGCTGTCTAACCAGTTGTGGACGTCGCCGACATTTCGTTTGAACTGTTCGACTTTCGCTACTTGGTGACGGTACGCGATTCCTTTCATCGCGACGACCGGATCGTCAGACGGACGGTTTACTTTTTTTCCTGTATTTAATTGGTCTTGCAATTTTCCCATTTTATTATAACTGCTCGATAAGTTACGAAGCATGTTGTTCGAGAGCATCGATTGAGTTACACGCATTGCTTAGTCAGCTCCTTCTTATAATCCTACTCGGCCCATGCCGTTAATAATTTTGTCTAACGTTTCATCTACCGCTGTCATCATACGAGCGGACGCGTTGTACGCTTGTTGGAAACGAATCATATCCGTCATCTCTTCGTCGAGCGATACACTCATAACCGAAGCACGGCGGAATGTGACAGACTCCATCATCGTCGCCGCGTTAAATTCGTTACGCGCAGCTTGTTGTCCTTTCACTCCAAGTTCTCCAATCATTCCTTCGAAGAACATTTGGACAGATGAACCACCTAGTCCAGGTAACAACTCGTGTTGCACATCAGATAATGCTTTCGCATTCGCACCGTTTCCTTCTTCACCTTCTGTACTATTTTGGGAAGATGCACGTAATAGTGAAACATCGTCTTGAATGAGCTTATTCACTGTAATCGTAGCTGCTGTAATCGGAGTGCCATCTTTACTTGTAAAAAAGTCTTTAGATGTGTCATCTGCTGTTTGATTTTTAGGATATCCTAAAGCATGTTGGTCGTTAAATGCTTTCGCAAATGCTCGAGCGAGTTGGTCGAGTTGACGCATATGGTCAGGATAAAGACCTTTTACATCCTCCGCATTAACTTCTGAAGCATCTTTGGATTCAGCATATCCATAAGAATCAATAATCCCTTTTAACTTTCCCGTTTTCGGCAATTCACTGTAGCCACGCGTACTATTTTTATCTTCTACAATAGTTGCCATTGGTCCGTTTACAATTGATTCTTGTTCTGAAATAATTAACTTTTGAAACGGTTGTGTCGTTACATCTTGATCTTGACCTGGCTCCTTTTTAATCTTTGCGTAGTCCGCTTTCACATTCACCCGCTCTACACCGTTCACTAACTCCACTGGTGGATTCGAGCCAGCGATTTTGATTGTGACCGCTCCCTCTGCAATATCGAGTGCTTTTCCGCCTGATTTTGTGTAGCTCACTTCGACTGGCATGTATTCGCTCAGTTCGTCGATGAGGACGTCGCGTGCGTCGTATAAGTCGTTCGGCATGTAGCCGTTCGGTTCGATTTCTTTAATTTGTTTGTTCAACCCTGCGATTTGGTCGAGAATTGAGTTAATTTCTTTCGTCGACACGTTAATCTCGTTATGCAAGTTACGTTGAATCTCTTTCAATGAAGAGTCCATGTAGTTGAGCGATTCTGCTACCGCTACCCCACGGTCTACCGCAACGGCACGAGATCCGCCGTTTTCTGGGTCACGTGATAAGTCTTGGAGCGACTGCCAAAACAAACTCATCGAGCGCTGCAATCCGAATTCGGACGGCTCGTTTAACACGTCTTCCATCTGTTCGATCGCTTTCGAACGAGACTCCCAATACCCGAGCTTGTTCGACTCTTGACGAAATTGTTTGTCGATAAATGCATCGCGCACACGTTGCACGCTTCCCGCTTCTACCCCCGTCCCGATGAATCCAGGCATTTGAGGTGTGTTTAACCCAATACCAGGATATCCCGCAGTCGGCTGCATGTTGACGCGCTGACGTGAGTATCCTGGTGTGTTCGCGTTAGAAATGTTATGCCCTGTCGTATAGAGCGCTGACTGTTGTGTGAAGAGACCTCGCTTACTCGCTTCAAGTCCCATAAATGTAGAACGCATAAATCGTTTCCTCCTTAAGCTTGTGTATCGAAGGCGCCTTTCGCACCTGTCGACGGCCGAATGCCATGTACTTCGTTTTTCGAGTAGTTCATCGAATTAGACGGTGGCGCTGGTCGCACCATGTCGAGTGACAAATTAATAAACTGCAATGACTGAAATGTTAACTGTTGATTCAAATCGTTTTGATATTTTAAATCTTGGACCGCTCCGATCAACGCATCGCGACTATTCTCCAACTGTTCCCGCTCCGCTCCTTCAAGCACGTCCAACAACATCGAAATCGTCACATTGTCTACTCGCTTCCCGCTCCGCTCCGCATACAACTGATGCACGAGCTGTTCGCGCGCGCCGTCTAATTGGACGATCGCCGCCAAATGCGACTGTTCTTCCTTCAATAACACATCGAGTTCGAGCACTTCATTACTTTTAATGACGCTCGTCTTCTCCTGTGCGACTTTCAACAAACTGCGATGGAGACGTTCTAAATTCCCCATGAGAGCTACTAGTTGATTCATCATCGTCCATCGCCTCCTTCATCTATTTATTATCGACGATATTGATTTAATAAATTAACCGCAAGTTCGCGGGCATCTACTTGATAAGAACCGTCTTGTACACGGCTTTTTAAATCTTCTACTTTTTGTTGACGAACCGCTTCAAAGCTCGTCGTCCCTGATAAATGTTTCGCTGTATTTGAAATTTCGAGTCGATCATTAACCGCTTGACGATTTTTAACTAAATCGCTCTTCGTATCTTGTGCGCGATAAGGATTTACCCCATATAAATGTACTTTTTGAATTTTCATGAAAAACTCTCCTTTCCTCATCCCTAAAAGCTGAATTTAATCCTTAGCTATATAATCGGTCTAAATCCTTAAATGTTTATCTAAAATATGAAAAAGGATTATTCAAAAGACGTTCGACCTATCAAAAAAGAGAAATGAGCATAAAGCCCATTCCTCTTTTATAGTTTTCGACCATGATATGTCACATGTTCTTGTGTTTTTAACGCTTCTCGCAAATCTTCTGCTGCTTCGATTTGCGCAAGTTCGTTTTCAATCTCATCTTTACACTTTGTGCATAACTTCCCATCTTGTGCGATTGCCCCACAGCGATCACACGGATAGCCTAAGTTTGGGAACATCGCAGGTTGCAGACGGCCACGACGCACCCAACGATACAATAAATCTGCCTCGATATCGAATTTTGTCGTAATTTGTTCAATTGTCGCTGCACGATTTTCGCGTCGACGTAAATAGCGATACACCTCTTCATAAATCTTCTCTTCTTCTTGGAAGCATGTCGCACATACTTCACGCAATCCATTGTAGTTGAAAAACTGGCCACAGCTAGGGCAATCTCGAATTTCTGCCATTATGCTCTCTGCTACTAAAAACACATACAAAAGTATACATCTAGCTTTTTCCTGCTTCTCAGAATGCGTTCTCGGCACGTACCCCCTACTAACGTTTGTATCACTCTCCACAGGCTTTAATTCCGATGTAGCCCACCGTACTATATTGATTTAAGCAGATACTAATAATTCATACTCTGTAGCTTGTTTTAAGTTGATAGAAGCATTTAAATCACGATCTAACACAGTATGACAGTTTACACATTCATAAACTCTATCTTCTAGTGTTAAATCTACTTTTTTATGCCCACAACAGCTACACAACTTAGAACTAGGATAAAAGCGATTAACGAGTCGCAACTCAATGCCATGTACTTGACATTTCATCTGTAGTTTTGTTCTAAACTGAAAGAACCCTTGTTTTGCAATCGCCTTTGATAAGTGTCTGTTTTTCATCATACCCCGAACATTTAAATCCTCTATTGTAATGAATGCTGGTTTGGTTTTCACCAGCTCAGATATAATGTTTCTATGGTAGTTTTCTCTAATATTCGCTAGACGCTGATGTAGTTTTTGTACACGACAAATTTGCTTTTGTCGATTGTTAAAGTAGCAGGTTTCACCTGCCTTTTTATTTTTATTTTGTTCATAACTTCTACTCAATTTCCGTTGAGCTTGTTTTAATCTTCGTTCTAGTTTTCGAACTTTCTCAGTCTTGTTGATATTTCCGTAGACTTTGCCATTACTTATAATTGCAAAGTCTTTGATGCCTAAGTCAATACCGATGCCTTCGGTTTCAGGCGTTTGTTTATCTTGTTCAGGCACCTCGCACAAAACAGAAATATAGAATCTGTCTGCTTTTTGAGATACGGTACCACTTTTAATGACAGCGTTTTGCGGTAAATAATTAAACTCCTTTAACGTCATCCAACCAATCGTAGGGATTTTGATTTTATGTCGCTTGAATTCAAAATCAGTCTTATTATTTTTCGGAAAATAAGCCTTCACATCTTGCCTAGCTTTCTTTTTGAAGCGAGGATGTTTGCTTAATCCTTTGAAAAAGTTTTTATAAGCACGATATGCATTCATAATAGACTGCTTAACCGCCTTACTTGATACCTCCTTAATCCACATATCTTGTTGGTTTTGTTTTGTGTGAGTGTTGTTCAGCCATTTAGAAAAGTCATACCCACTCATAAACTTTTTACCTTCTTTGTAGCGATCAATATTTGTTGCGATATACATATTATAAACATAACGACAAACACCGAAGGTTCTGATCAGCTTTTCACGTTGCTGCTTTGTTGGTTTAATTTCTAATTTGTATGAACGCTTCATAACTGATCATCCTTTCTTATTTTTTGTTTGTATTTACGTAAGCCATAGATCCTACAGCTAAAGACATGAATGATTGAAATTAAGTCTTGTGTTAATTCCTCAGAAGGAGATAATTTTTCATTGTTTACAACAATGATATCTGTGCCTTGTTTCTTCAGTAACCGCTCAAACCAATCATACCCAAAACGAATAAACCGATCTTTATGGGCGATGATAATAGATTTAACGTTACCTTCTAAAGACTCGTCAATTAATTTATTCCACCTCTTACGATTGTAATTTAAACCACTGCCAATGTCTGTGATAACTTCATCGATAATGAGACCTCTTGCATTTGCGAACTGCTTGAGAAACTCAACTTGATTAGCTAAATCATCTTTTTGTTCACCGTTAGAAACACGTGCATAGATAACAGTCTTACCTACTTTATTTTCTTTTTGAATCCCCATGTAACTTTCATATTGTTCTTTGGTGTAATACCTTCTTCCGCTAGGGTTTCGGTAAGCTTTTAGTTTATCCTCTTTATCCCATCGTTGTAGTGTTTTTACAGAAACGCCCAGCAACTCGGACATCTCTTTTGGTTTTAGTATATTTTTCATGTCTATATTTTAATATGTCTGTCTACTTTTGTCTATGTTTTTATCTACTGTATAACAACTCCTTTTCACTGGACGACTTAAGACGAACGCATCGATGCGCTTCGCTCCCGCTTCCCGCAGTACAGCCGCCGCTTGTTGTAATGTAGTTCCTGTCGTGATGACATCATCGATTAAAATACAATGCGCACGAACGCGTACTCCTTCACGCACTCGCACAATTCGGTCCACTTGTTGGCGTTCCTCTTTCGAAAGGCGACTTAATTCTCCGTCATACACTTTCACGAGGAGTGGATCATACGGCACTTCGGCCACCCGCAACAAATGTTCAATCGGTTGAAATCCGATTCTTTCCACCTTATGTACATGAGAAGGAATCGGTACGATGCTCGCACGTCGCTCTTTCTTTAACGGAGTAAATAAAGGACGAAACAGCTTGGCTAACCGAATATGTCCGAATCCTTTATATGAGTATATCACGTCTTGCATCATTTCGTTATACTCATAATGAATTGTGACAAAATCGAGTCCTGAAAGAGAAAAGGATTGTTTAAAAGATTGAAATTGAGAGGCGCATTTTTCGCATAGCGGTTGACGGCTTCGATGTAAAATGTAGGACCAACTCATCAGCTCGCGCAACGTTCGGTCACAAATTAAACATTTCATCGCGCTTCCTCCTTCGCTCGCTCATGAAGACGATTTAACTTTTTCATTTCCCGCTCCATCGCTTTCATCGCCCGCGTCCATCCCGCATGAAAAAGGACAAAATCTCCCGTCGGATGATCTTTACTGCGTCCGACACGTCCGCCAATTTGAATGAGCGCTTCTTTCGTGAAGATTGGCTGTTCCGCCCCGAGCACTGCCACTTGTACTTTCGGAATCGTCACACCGCGTTCTAAAATCGTCGTCGTACAAAGCCCGACCCGCTCCCCGTCACGCAATTGTTGGACGAACTCTTTCCTTTGCGCGCTTTCCGAATGGACGACTTCAATCGTCGGATGAATGCGTTGCACGAAATCACGCACGCCTTCCATCGCCTCAATCGAATGAAAAAACAATAAAAACGGGAGTCCAGCGTCAATTTGAGCGCGAACCCACTCGACAACAACACGAGGTAATTTCCCTTTACTTAACGCTTTCTCGTAACGCATCAGCATGCGAAATGTCGGTAAAGGGAGGGGGTGTCCGTGGAAGCGAGACGGGATGATCGTCGTATTCTCGCGGTATTCTCGTTCTAACGCTTTCGTCGGGGTTGCGGTAATCGCATGAATCGGCGCTCCTTTTTTGCGAGCCGCTTCGACATTGCGACGTAAAATGATATCGTACGTGTACGGAAATGCGTCTGCTTCATCGACGAAAATCGCATCGAACGCCTCGTCGTAATGAAAGAGCTGATGCGTCGTCGCAAGTGTAATCGCATGGTGAAACGGTTGCCCCCGATCTTCCGCTCCCCCGTACAACACTTGAATCGGCACACCTCGAAACACTTTTTCAAAACGAGGGGCGAGTTCTAAAATGACATCGACGCGCGGACTGACGACGGCGATTTGTTTTCCTTCTTTTAAATAAGCATCAATCGGGGCGAAAATCATTTCTGTCTTTCCTGCCCCACAAACAGCATAGATGAGATGACCTTCATTTTCACGTGCAGCCCGGACGAGCGCATCCGCTCCGCGTTGTTGTAAGTACGAATACGTACCGTTCCAATCGTATTCATACTTAGGCCAATTTCCCCGCTCAATCGCCCGGCACCTCACCACTTTCGAACACGAAGAAATGCGCCCCATGCGGAAGCATCGTACACAATATGTACAACGTTCACCACATGCGGCGCAAGTATAAGTTTCGAAATAATACCGTTCTTCATTGCGACAGCGACGACATATATAAGAACCGCTCGCTCGTCTTTCCACTCCGCGCAAAACTTCAAGTTCTCCTTGCGCGATAAGTGCTTCAATTGCTTCTTTGTTGAAAGGAATATTTTCGTAAGGAAGAATGCGCCCGTTCACCCATTCGATGATTTGGCGTTCCATTCTTTCCCTCCTATTTTCTTCGTTCTGACCAACCGAGTCCCATCGAGCCTTCTCCTAAATGAGTGCCGATGACAGGACCGAAATAACTAATGGTAAAGTTGACCTCTGGCAAACGTTCCTCAAGTTCCGCTTTCCATTTTTCTGCTTCTTCTAAACTGTTCGCATGGATGATCGAAGCATCGAGTTTTTTCGTTTTCGCATCTTCTGCCAATAGATCTTCAATACGTTTCATCGCTTTTTTACGCGTGCGAATTTTTTCAAACGGGACGATCACTTTATTTTCAAAATGCAAAATCGGTTTCACTTGAAGCAAGCTCCCGATGAGGGCTTGGGCGCCGTTCAAACGTCCACCTCTCTGCAAGTGAGAAAGATCGTCCACCATGAAGTACGCGCGCACCGTCTGTTTAAGACGGTCGAGTTCTGCGACGATTTCTTCTGCAGATGCTCCTTCTTGTGCGAGTTCTGCGGCACGAATGACGTAAAATCCTTGCACGTAGCACGAAATTTCCGAGTCGTACGGAATGACGTCAATACCGTCTACCATATCGCCCGCTTGTCCCGCTCCTGCGAACGTACCGCTAATGCCGCTCGATAAATGTACCGAAACGACCGATGCATATCCTTCTTCTTTCAATTGTGTATATAAATCAACGAAACGGCCAATCGCTGGCTGACTCGTTTTTGGCAGTGGCCCTTTCCCACGCACTTTATCGTAAAATTCCGTCATGCATAAATCGACGTCTTCTTCGTACGTTTCGCCGTCGATTGTCACCATGAGTGGAATCGTATGGATGTTTAATTGTTCTTTTAATTGTGGTGGCAAGTATGCCGTACTGTCCGTTACAACTGCAGTTTTCACTCTTAATCAACTCCTGCATTCCATTTTACCGAACTTTGTCGAAAATTGAAATGAAAAGATGACAAGTGTCACTACTTTTTATACCAAAAGTATGTTATGCGTCTTTTAACTTTTCTACGATTTCTTCAATCCGACCGATTTCGCGTTTGTAATAAAGAAGTGGTTCTTTATCGTTTTTCGTAATCTTTTGTACTTCTCCGATTAAAATGTAATGGTCGCCCGCTTCAATTTGTTGCACTTTACGGCATTCAAATTGCGCAAACGCTCCGTCGATTACAGGTAAATCGTAATCTGTATCCGTCCATTCCGTCTTACCGAAACGGTCCGTCTCATCACGGCTCGCAAATGTCCAACAAACGTCCGCTTGGTCCGCCGCTAAAATGTTCACCGCAAAACGGTTCGCATCCATGAAAAATTCTAAGCTTCCTGAACGCTTATCGATCGACCATGACACGAGTAGTGGTTCAATCGATACGGACGTAAATGAGTTCACTGTCATACCGACCGGTTTCCCCTCTTCTGTCTTCGTCGTCACGACGGTCACCCCCGTCGGATAACTCCCCATCGCTTCTTTAAAATCATGAATCATTGTTCCATTCCCCTTTCAATTTCGTATTTCTGCTTTAGTGTATTACGAAATGCGAGAATAGACAAATGCGAGGCTTATTTTATATTTGATTCGTGCGAAACGTTCGCTTTCGTTGAATTTGGAGAGCTTCTTCCCAGGAGTCACGCAACGTTTCGACATGCGCTTTCGTCTCTGGCAATAGTTCATAAGCCTCTGAAATACGCATCGTAATGAACGATTGATTAATGTACATATACGTTAAAAAGAGACGCTCGCCCTTTTCGATTTTGCGATTCGTACGCCCCATCAGTTCAAACATGAGCGTCTGAATATCACGGAGCGTGTCATCACGCAAACGTGTATCGTCAGTTGCCAAAGCGCGTTCGAGCTGTTCGATTCCACGCTCCACTTGACGCAACAACAAAATGACAGCCTCTACTTCCGGCAATGTCACACGCTGAGTTTGTTGGTATTTCGCATGGGCTTCCTTATAATTCATACGTCGTCGCCTCCACCTTTCTTCTTACAATTCCAATTCCATTTTTTAAACTTTAACATAATATCGGTTATTTTTACTTCAATTGTACTAAATGTGTCCGATATTAAGAAGTGAATACATGAATAAAGTAGAAAAGAGGTGGCACTATGCGCGTTCATAGTAACGAACATATCGCATTTTCATCAAACCGTGCGACTCGCAACAATACGAACATTTCGAAATCGCTCGACCGCTTAAGCACGGGACTCAAAGCCGGTAAGGGAGAACAAAATGCTTCAGGAATCGCAATCGGTGAAAAAATGCGCGCGCAAATTCGTGGATTGTCTCAAGCCCAACATAATATGAATGACGGGTTATCTGCACTCGAGACGATGAACGAAGGAATGAACAACATTAGTGGACTGACAGACCGCATGCGTGAACTCGCTGTCATGGCAGCGACAGATACGATGACGGATGAAGACCGCGAAATTGCCCAAGAAGAGTTAAACCAATTAGCGGAAGCGATCGATGAGACAGCCCGAAATTTAGAATTTAACACACGTGCAATTCTCGGCGAAACGATTCCACTCGTCATCCAAATCGGTTCAAACTCAAACCAAAAAATCGAAATTAACTTAATTGAAGTAACAGCGAAAAAATTAAAGTTAAAAGAAGACGGCGAAAAAGACCAAATCTCAACGCGTGAAAAAGCGAATGAATTTATTACACGTTTAGATGAAGCAACAGCGATCATCGCTAAACATATGACAGAGATCGGTTCAAAAATGCAAGCAATCGAAAGCCATATGGCGAACGCTGCGATGTACGAAAGCAACTTAACACGTGCGCTTTCTGAATTAGAAGATTCTGTCATGTCACAAGAAATGATGGACTTCGTTCAAATGGACATCCGCCAACAAGGTGATCAATTGTTGATCAAACAAGTGAACAACAATATGCACGACTTATTGAAATTATTTTAATCCGAAAAGATGGAGCGACGATGCTTCATCTTTTTTTGTGCAACAAAAAACGCCTTTCCTCTCAGAAAGACGTTGTCACTTATGAAGTTTTCTGTGTAAAATCGCTGTCGCATCGTGGGTTAGACGATACTTTTGAAGCCGCTCGTGTGACGACTGATAACAATTTCGTCACTTCTTGTGGGTCTCCTTCCAGCACCGCACGCACGTACACAGAATGATCTGGGTTCGTCACATACTTCGGCTTTAAATCGTTCAGTGCAAGGGCTTTCACATCTGTTGTACAATGTTGACATTCACAACAAAGTTTCAACTGGGTTTGATAACGTTTCAACACTTCTTCTACAACTTCTTCCATTACGTTCACAATCATTTCGCATTCCCCTTTTTCATGTATTTTTATATGAAACTATGACCTATTAAGTTCTTACAAGGTCCTTTAGCCTATCGCGATATTGAATTAATTTAATTGTAGCATACTTCGACCTATTTTTCTTCTTTTTCCATTTCTTATATTATTCTAACTATATCATCCTTTTAACTACTTTTGATTCATTATACGTAAATTATTAGAAGATTTTGTGAACTAAAAAAACTACATTCTAACAAAATGAGAATGTAGTCTTCTATATTTTTATTAACGTTGTCGTTGTGCATTCGTCAGCAATTCTGCTCCTGAAATGCCTGGTTCTGTCATTTCTTCTGGGTGTAAAATGACATCGAGTTCTGATTCTGTTAAAATGCCACGTTCCGCACAAATGTCACGTACCGAGCGTCCTGTTTGAAGAGCTTCTTGTGCGACTTGCGCTGCTGTTTCGTAACCGACATGCGGGTTGATTGCTGTCACGATGCCAATACTGCGATCAACGTACTGTTGCATCGTTTCGCCATTTGCGACGATCCCGTCTACACAGTAATCATTAAAGACATTAAAGACATTCGTCATAATTTCAATAGATTGTAATAAGTTAAAGACAAGCACTGGCTCCATCACGTTCAATTCGAATTGTCCTGCTTCTGAAGATAACGCAATCGTCTGGTCATTCCCCATCACTTGGAAGGCCACTTGGTTCATCACTTCCGCCATGACTGGATTCACTTTCCCTGGCATGATCGATGAGCCCGGTTGACGTGGTGGCAATGTAATTTCCGCAAGGCCTGCGCGTGGTCCTGATGACATTAAGCGCAAGTCGTTGGCGATTTTAGACATGTTCACCATACAACCACGAAGCGCACCTGAAATGTAGACGTAACCGTCTGTATTTTGCGTCGCATCGACGAGGTGTTCTGCTGAACGTAGTTGGAATCCGCTATTAGCACTCAATCGTTCTGCGACGTATTCGATATATTTCGGGTCGGCGTTAAGCCCTGTACCGACTGCTGTTGCGCCCATATTAACGTCATACATATATTTGCGTGACTCATGGATACGCTCGATGTCGCGTTTGAAGACGCGCGCATATGCTGAAAACTCTTGACCTAAACGAATCGGAACCGCATCTTGTAAGTGTGTACGTCCCATTTTTAAATAGCCGTCAAATTCTTCTGCTTTACGTTTAAATGTGACGTAAAGGCGATCCATCGTTTGCAGCAATGTTTCAACTTTTGTTAAAACGGCGATATGAATCGCTGTCGGGAAAGCATCATTTGTCGATTGTGCCATATTGACGTGCGAGTTCGGGCTAATCGTTGCGTAGTCACCTTTTTCTTTCCCTAACAATTCGAGGGCGCGGTTTGCAATGACTTCGTTTGCATTCATATTGACAGATGTGCCGGCGCCTCCTTGAATCGGATCGACTAAAAACGCATCATGCCACTGTCCTTGAATAATCTCATCCGCCGCTTGAATAATGACGTTCGCAATCGTTTGGTCTAATTGACCTGTCGCTGCGTTCGCTTCCGCTGCAGATTTTTTCACAATCGCAATCCCTTCGATTAACGCAGGGTTAATGCGATAGCCTGTAATCGGGAAGTTTTCTACTGCGCGTAATGTTTGAATACCGTAGTAAGCGTCTACTGGAACACGTTTTTCTCCTAAAAAGTCTCGTTCAATTCGAAATTGCTCTTCTTGTTGCATGTCGTCACCATTCCTTCTTCCTCACTTAAACTCTAATTGTCATCACTAGTGTAACATTTTCTCGTTAGCATCACGTAATGTTCACCAATTTATTTCGATTTTACTATTATACATCAATTTTCTAATAATTTGGACTAATTTTCGACAAACGTGACAGAAAAAAACTAACTCCCTTAACGAGAGTTAGTTTCGCTCTTTATTTACGCTTTTCACGCAATGCTTCGATTCGTTTTACGACGCGGTCACGCAAGCTGCGGCGCAAAATTTTACCTGTTGCGTTTTTCGGTAACTCTTCTGAGAAATGGATGACAGAAGGTACTTTATATTTGACTAAATGCTTTTTACAGTAAGCGAGTAAGTCTTCTTCATCTAAATCGCTACCTTGTTTGACGACGACGTACGCTTGGATTTGTTCCCCGAAGTCATCGTCTGGTACACCGATAACAGCACATTCGACGACTTCTGGATGTTCGTAAAATACTTCTTCTACTTCACGCGGGTACACATTAAATCCACCGACGATGATCATATCTTTTTTACGGTCGACGATGTAGAAATATCCTTCTTCATCTTCACGCGCCATATCCCCCGTATACAACCAACCATCGCGCAAAGCAATCGCTGTTTCTTCAGGTAATTTATAATAGCCTTTCATGACGTTCGGGCCACGGACGATCAACTCGCCGACTTCACCTTTTGGCACTTCATTCCCTGCGTGGTCCACTACTTTGTTTTCGACGTTGACGATTGAAAGTCCGATCGAGCCTGGCACACGTTCGCGGTCGATCGGGTTAAAGCACGTGACAGGAGATGCTTCTGATAAACCGTAACCTTCTGAAATGCGGGTATCGAACTTTCTCTCAAAATTGTGAAGTAGAGCGACAGGAAGTGACGCTCCGCCTGAAATGGAAAGACGAATCGATTCGTAATCTTCTTTCGTTCCATCTTCATATTGGTAGAGGAAGTTGTACATCGTCGGTACTCCTGCGAATACTGTCGCTTTCTCTTCACGAATGATGCGGAAAATTTCTTTCGGGCTAAACTTCGGTACTAAAATAATTGTCGCTCCTTTTAAAAGTGGAGCGTTGACGACGACCGTCAATGCGAAAACGTGGAAAATTGGTAACGTCGCAATGACTCGGTCTTCTGGAACCATCTTTAAATAGACTCCGATATCGCGCGCGTTCGAGTAAACGTTCTCGTGCGTCAACATCGCGCCTTTCGGTTGTCCTGACGTTCCTGACGTGTACAAAATGACAGCGGTTTCATCTTTGTCAATATCAAGAACCTCTGTCACCGCTCCGTCCACCTTCATTAAATCATTAAAGAAATACGCGCGATCTTCCAATTGGGTACATTGTTTCGTCGACGCTTCATCCGTCTCACAGACGATGAGTGTTTCTACTTTCGGGAATAATACTTGACGTTGTTGGAATAGCGGGAATAACTGGTCAAGTGCGACCATGACAGTTGCGTCACTGTTTTGAACGATATACGCAATTTCATTCGCTGTATAGATTGGGTTCACCGGTACGACAACTGCCCCAATTCGCCACGCCGCATACATCGTCACTAAGAAATGTGGGGTATTTCCGACGAGTAACGCTACGTGATCACCACGTTTTACACCATGCTCTTGTAATGCATAAGCGAAACGTGCAACAGCCCCGTCGAACTCACCGTAAGATGTTTTCTTCCCCAAAAATTCAAAGGCAATTCTCTCTGGTTGTTGCACAGCACGCTCATGTACTGAATCGATTAAATTCACTTCCATCACCCTCCTTGTAAAAATGAATGATTGTTCATTCGCTTCTTTCTTCATTATATCCAAAAAGTAACATCGTGACAACTTCTTTATGTCTCTTGCCTTCTTTTTTCTCCTATAACCTAGATTTTTGTCTTTTAAACAAAAAAGTACGCTCCATTTTTCATAAAGATGAGGAGCGTACGTGTGAAAGATAACGCCAACGGATCAAATAAAAGTACACGAACTGTAAAATCGTGAATCCAGCGAGGACGATAAACATTTCCTTCGCAATTGAAATTTCCGCAAGCACGTCCCAAATAACTTGTAGCGACATGAAAGCGAACGCACTATGCAATAGTGCGACACCCCACGGAAAGAAAAATTGTGGCATTAATTGACGGGTGACGATTCGTTTAAATTCACGATCTGTCATGCCGAGCCTTCTCAACACATCGAACTCCGCTTTATCTCGTTCGAGCGATGTGTACAGTTTGAAGTAGATGAAACTTCCCGCTGCTAAAAAGAGCACACCCGCTAACAATAAACCGATAAAGAGTAATAGTGAGAATGTCGTACGTAAAATCGAATAGTTCGCCCCTGGGTTTTCAAAAGTGAACGGAATGTACGTATTGTTGACGACGGAACCGCTCACGATGCCAGAGAGTACTGTACCAATTCCTGTCGTCTCTTGCCATTCGTCGATGTGGAAGGCGTAATACGTATAGGCGACTGCTTGTTCTTTCGGCACTTCCGAACGGATGCGATCGTAATCATAATCATTTAAAATAATCGCATTTAAACCGTGCGCGTTCGCTGGGAAAAGATGACTGCCGTATACGCCTGAAATCGTGACTGGCAGTTGACTCGGCATTAACTCTGTCTGCGTCACCCGTTTATCTAAACGTTGTGCTGCCGTTGCGGTCGCAGGTAAAAATCTAGCTTCTCCTTCTTCTAGTTGGAGAGGCATCGTATACGAAGCACGCGCTAAAATATTCACATCACTTTCCTTTAAGATCGTCACGTCATGTGTCGTCATCGAAGACGTCTGTTTCAAAACGGTGAATGGTACAAGCGTATAACCGATTTCTTGCTCTTTCAGTTCCTCTTCTAACATCGTCACATGCGCATATTCGAACGGATTGTCCGGTTCACTTTTGTAGACGATTCCGAGCGGATTCACTTCGCGATATTGCGAAGCAAATGACGTGAGGGAAGCGAGTATCCCGACGGACATGAACGCAATAGTTGAAACGATTGTGACGATAAAAAACATGCGTGCGTTCTCTTTTAAACGAGCGATTCCTTCATTAATAGACAACAAGTTAAAATGACGCCAATAGAGCGACTTGCGCGAACGTAACAATTCAAACAAAAAAGGTAACGAGTCTGTGAAAAAGTAATACGTACCAAGCGTCGCAATTGGCGGTAATAAAAAGATGAGCCCGATGACGAGCACATCATTCGTAAGCGCAGCCGATGCATAAGCTGACGCTAATAAAAACATCCCGAGATACGCACGAGACGTCGAATGTGTCGTCGTTTGATAATCGACTTCATCTAATAAGTTTTCGATGCGCTCTGTACGGATGAACGACGGTGCGATAAATGCGATGATCGCAAATAAACTTAAAAAAGCCCCGACCGTTAACGCGAACGGCTGCCAAGCGAAGTAAAAAGGCAGGGCGGGCAAACGGACGATTTCTCGCACGATCATGAAGAAAAACTTCGAAAATAAAAACCCGAGAAACGTCCCGACACCAATCGCTGACACTCCGATCAACATCGTCTCTAAAAAAATGAGCTTAGACAGTTGTTTTTTCGCCATACCGAGGTGAATTAAAATACCGAACTCTTTCGAACGCGCCTGTAAAAAAGCACGCATCGAATAAAATAAGAAAAAGAGCGTAAAGACGTATAACGTCACTTCCGCTAATCCCATACCGACGAAGGCGATTTCTTGTAAAAAGCTATCTTCTATCGACGGATGGAATAACAACATCGAATATAAAAAGAACACCATGACGGAAAAAACACTCGCCATAAAAAAGGCAGCGTAAATGCGTCGGTTCCGTATGACGTTCCGATAAGCAAACTGGCGAAATGTCATCGGAAATCACCTGGAATCGTCCGTAAATCGTGCACATTACCACCGAGCAATGATAAAACGTTCAAAATGCGTTGGAAAAACGTTTGACGATTGACGTCGCGATAAATTTCATTGAAAAATTCACCATCTTTAATGAACAAGACACGGTCGCAATAACTTGCCGCAACTGGATCGTGCGTCACCATAATCATCGTCGTCTTCTCCCGTTCGTTAATTGCGGTAAGTAGTTCAAGTACGTCACGAGCGGACTTCGAATCTAAATTTCCGGTCGGTTCATCGGCTAAAATGAGCTTCGGACGGTGAATGAGCGCTCTTGCGATAGCTGTTCGTTGCGCTTGTCCGCCAGATAATTCATGCGGTCGTCTTTGTAAAATTTCATCCAAGTCGAGCGCTTCTGAAACTCGGGCTAGTCGCTTTTCCATTTCGTCAACCGGTTTTGCATCGAGCGTCAACGGCAAGACGATATTTTCTTCCACTGATAACATTTGAAGTAAATGAATTTCTTGGAAGACGAAGCCGAATTGTCTCCGGCGGAAAATCGCTAGTTCTTCTTCTGACAACTGTTCAGGGTTAATGCCGTCAATTTCTACCGTGCCATATGTCGGTTCATCGACCGTTGATATAATGTTGAGCAGTGTCGTTTTCCCGCTCCCAGACGGTCCCATAATGGCGATAAACTCGCCTTCTTTCGCTTCAAAATCGAGACGATTGAGCGCGCGGTGCATCACTTTACTCTCGTAAATTTTCGTGATCTCTTGTAATTTCACGACTGTCTTTTTCTCCATCTATGCGCTCCTCCTTCCGCTCCACTGTAAAGTCGATCGTCATCGTCGTACCGACACCGACTTCTGAATCGACATGAAAAGTATGTCCTAAACGTTCGCACACTTCCGCAGCGATGTACAACCCCATTCCTGTCGACTCTCCTGTTAACCTGCCGTTTTCTCCAGTGAAAAACGGTTTTTTAATGCGATTAATGTCAGACTGTGGAATACCGATTCCTTCATCTCGTACAGAGAAGCTAACCTTTTCCGCTGTTTGTTCGGCTGAAAAATACACTTTCTTCCCTTTTTCAAACGTATATTTCACCGCATTCGTCACAAATTGTGCGAAGACGATTTTAATCCATTTCACATCAGTCGCGACGACGATCGATTCGTCAATATCGACGACTGGAAATACACCGTTCGTAATGAATAAACGTTTATGTTCCGAGATGACTCCTTGTACGAGTTGGCGTAACGGTACCGCTTCGATACGCATATCTTCCTCGAACGTATCGAGACGCGCGTGAACGAGCACCGCTTCTAAACCACGCTGCATTTTATCGAGCTCTTCTTGAATGCTTTTTACGTTAATCTCTTCCTGTTGCAACAACAAACTCGTCACAGAAATCGGCGTCTTCATTTGATGCACCCATTGGTTAATGAAATGAAGTTGGCGACTTTGCGCTGCGTATAGTTGTTGCACTTCTCCTTGATAAAGACGATACGACTTCCGCATAAATTGCGTCGTTGCCAAATGCTCGGGTGTCGTCGAATGACGAATTAATAAATCTTCCATATGAGCTGGTTTTTCAACGATTTTCGTATAAAAATTGCGTCGTAAAATGTATTTCGCGAGCAAAAAAGCGAACGTAAAGACGATGCCGAGAATGAACGCGTACGCCGCTGTATACATGTCGCGAAATCCGTCGAGCCAATACAATAACAAAATGAACCCAAGCAATCCGCATTGGAATAAAACAAGTGGCACATGTTCTTTTATAAATAGTTGAACAGCTTTCATCGCTCTAACTCATCGAGTACGAAACGGTACCCCGCCCCGCGCACAGTTTCAATTTGAGAGACGATGTCATAGTCACTCAATTTTTTACGGACGCGAGCGACGTTGACATTTAACGTATTTTCGTCCACGAATGATTGATCGTCCCACAACTCTTCTAGCAACCGTTCACGCGATACGACTTTCGGTTCGTCTTCCATTAATAAATGCAAGATGGAACATTCTTTTTTCTGAAGCGGAATGATCGTTTCTTCTTTATGCAATTCCATTCGTTCAACGTATAAATGGAGGGAACCGCATTTAATGATGCGTTCCGACTGATTCGACGCGTACTCTCCGAACGAGCGGCGCAAATGACTGCGTATTTTAGCGAGCACAATTTCGTAATGAAATGGCTTCGTAATGAAGTCGTCTCCTCCATTTTCAAGCGCGAATACTTGATCCATCTCTCCCGAGCGTGCTGAAATGAATAAAATCGGGCAAGTCGTATGTTGACGTAACTGACGGCACCAATAATAGCCGTCGTACGAAGGTAAGTTAATATCTAATAAAATTAAATGAGGCTCAAAATCGAGCACTTCTTCTGTAATGCGGTCAAAATCGTCGACAATCGCGACGTCGTATTGATACTTTCGCAGCGTATCCGCAAGCAATTCAGCAATTTTCAGGTCGTCTTCTACGATAAAAATTCGATGTTTTTCCATCGAGTGATCCCCTTTCTTCCGTTCATTTGTTTCTATTATACCGTGTCCTTCATTTAGACGGCTAGCGCTACCCTTTAGTTGCGACAAAAAGCCCCCACTCTTTTCAAAGTGGAGGCTCTAATTCATCTTATTCTTCTTCGGAAATTGCTTCCGCATGTTCTTCTTCATCGATCGGACGTGTACGATACGTCGTCACATAAGATTTCGATGCGTAAATAGACGTGCCGCGCGCTTGTTTATCTTCTTTATGAGATTGTGCGAAGTCACGTGAGTTTTTCCATAAGTCGTAATACTTCGGATCCGACCATTCAGTCAATACGATGTACGTATCGGAATTGATAGGACGGAGTAAGCGAAATGCGATAAAGCCAACGTGGTCTTGTAGTTTGCTCGTATTGTTTTTAAAGCGATATTCAAAAATCGGACGCCCTTCATCTGTCACTGGAATATTGTTTAATACGAAATAACCAATTTTCTCAAGTTCACCTACTGAAGCGATCACTTCATACGAACGCGGTGTTTGAAAAACAGACGGACCATTCGTTTCATGCATGAGTACAGAATGTCCTGACCCATGAGATAAAATGAGTTCGTCATTTTTCTCCTGCGCTTTTTTCAAAAAGTTACGCGTTCCTGTCGTCATATAAAATTTTGTCATAAGTCCTGCCCCCTCTAAATTACAGTTTTGCTATATGATATACATTCCCTAACTGCAACACAAATAAACGTCTTTCTCAAATACAATGTGAACGACGTTAAGCACAATTTTATGACAATGTGGCGCTTTGTCTATACAATATAGATTAGAACAATTATAGTGTTAAGCGTATATTGTCAATTGTTCTTTATTATGAATGAAAGAGGGGAAGACTTTTTATGACAAAGTTTAACGATACGTTATTACGTGCAGCACGTGGTGAAAAGATTGATCATACTCCGGTATGGTTTATGCGACAGGCTGGGCGTTCTCAACCTGAGTATCGCGAGATTAAAAAGAAGTATTCATTAGAGGAGATTACGCATCAACCTGAGCTTTGTGCTTATGTGACGAAGCTTCCAGTGGACCAATACGATGTGGATGCGGCGATTTTGTACAAAGATATCGTCACACCTTTACCAGGACTCGGCATCGATGTGAAAATTAAATCAGGCGTCGGCCCTGTCATTTCAAACCCGATTCGTTCGGTACAAGATGTGTACAACTTAGGTGACCTTTCTCCAGAAGACGATGTTCCATATGTCTTTGAAACGATTCGCATGTTAACACAAGAGCAATTGAACGTTCCGTTAATCGGATTCGCAGGAGCTCCGTTCACATTAGCGAGCTACATGATCGAAGGCGGTCCTTCAAAAGGGTACCACATTACGAAATCATTCATGTTTACAGAAACTGAAGCATGGTATGCGCTTATGGACAAGCTTGAAGAAATGACGGTCACATACATTACGGCTCAAGTAGAAGCAGGTGCGAAAGCGATTCAAATTTTCGACTCATGGGTTGGCGCATTGAGCGTAGAAGATTACCGTATCTTCATTAAACCGACGATGACGCGTTTATTCCAACGCCTCCGTGCATTAAATGTTCCACTCATTACATTCGGTGTCGGCGCAAGCCATTTAGCGAACGATTGGCAGGACCTTCCAGTAGACGTTGTCGGTCTCGACTGGCGCTTACCAATTCAAGAAGCGGAAGCTCGCGGCATTACAAAACCTGTCCAAGGGAACTTAGATCCATCACTCTTACTTGCAGACTGGTCTGTCATTGAAGCGAAAGCGAAACGCATTGTTGAACAAGGTGTCGCACACGGCACAAACGGAAGTCACATTTTCAACTTAGGACACGGTGTGTTCCCAAGTGTAAATCCTGATACATTGAAACGCTTAACGGCATTCGTTCACGAATATAGCGCACAACTACGCAAATAAATCCAAGCTTAGGTAAGGAGAGGTAATTATGACGAAGCAAAAAGTAGGTCTTCTCGTCATGGCGTACGGAACTCCGTACAAAGAAGAAGACATCGAACCGTATTACACACATATTCGACGTGGCCGCCCACCAGCGCCTGAACAGCTCGAAGATTTAAAAAACCGCTACGAAGCAATCGGTGGTATTTCACCACTTGCGACGATTACAGACGATCAAGCGCGCGCACTCGGCGAACGACTAAACGCCGTACAAGACGAAAAAGAATACGTCGTCTACGTCGGATTAAAACATATTACACCATTTATCGAAGATGCGATTGAACAAATGTCAAAAGACGGCATCGAACAAATCGAGTCAATCGTACTTGCGCCGCACTTCTCTACGTTCTCTGTAAAATCTTACAACGGACGTGCGAAAGAAGAAGCGGAAAAATACGGCATGACGATCAAATCGGTCGAAAGCTGGTACGACGAGCCGAAATTTATCGATTTTTGGGCAAATGAATTAAAAGAAGTGTATGCGAACTTAGAAGACGAAGAACGTGACGCAACATGTCTCATCGTTTCTGCTCACTCACTTCCAGAAAAAATTATCGCAATGGGTGACCCGTACCCAGAACAATTAAAAGAAACAGCAAAACTTATCGCAGATGCTGCGGGTATTAAAACGTACGAAATCGGTTGGCAAAGTGAAGGGAATACACCTGATCCTTGGCTCGGCCCAGACGTGCAAGACTTAACAGAAGCATTGCACGAAAAGCACGGCTATAAAGCATTCGTCTATGCGCCAGTCGGCTTCGTGTCAGACCATTTAGAAGTTCTGTACGACAACGACTACGAATGTAAAGTCGTCTGTGATAAAGTCGGTGCGAACTACTACCGTCCATCTATGCCAAACACTGACCCATTATTCATCGATGCGATGGCTGATGCTGTTTTGAAACTATAAAGAAAGAGCGTGATCCGATTGACTGAAACGAAACGAGTCGTCATTGTCGGTGGAGGAATTACCGGTTTAGCAGCTGCTTTTTACTTACAAGAAGCGAAGCGCGAACACGGTCTTCCACTCGAAATTACAGTCGTCGAAGCGAGTGATAAGCTCGGCGGTAAAATCGAAACGGTACGCCGTGACGGTTTTGTCATCGAACGTGGACCGGACTCTTTTTTAATCCGCAAAAAATCAGTCGAACGTTTAGCACGAGCTTTACAAATTGACGATCAACTTGTGCGCAATGCGACAGGTCAAGCATTCGTCTTACTACATGATCGCCTTCACCCGATTCCAGGTGGTTCGGTCATGGGAATTCCGACAGAATTGTCTCCTTTTATTACGACAGAGCTCTTCTCTTGGCTCGGTAAATTACGCGCAGCGGGCGATTTCATCATGCCTCGTTCACGCGTGAAAGGTGATCAAGCAGTCGGACCGTTTTTCCGCAGACGTTTCGGTAAGGAAGTGGTCGAAAATTTAATCGAACCTTTACTTTCTGGCGTCTATTCAGGAGATATTAACTATATGAGTTTGCAAGCGACGTTTCCGCAGTTCGTTCAAGCGGAAAAGAAGCATCGCAGTCTCATTCTCGGCATGCGTAAATCGAAATCGAAACAATTGCCACAAAAAGATAGTCATAGCTCGAAAAAAGAAGGTGCGTTCCATACGTTTCGTAACGGTTTGAGCACACTCGTCGAAGCGTTAGAAGCACATTTAACGGATGTGACTTTCTTGACGAACACGAGCGTTCAAGATATCGAACGTACGGGAGACCGAGCGACACTTACATTAAGTGACGGTCAAGTCCTTCAAGCAGACGACGTCGTCTTAACGACGAGTCACCGCATCGCAGGAGATATTATGAAACGTCACGATATATTGCAAGAAATCGCGACGATTCCGACGACTTCAACAGTCGCTGTATCCCTTGCGTACAATGCAGACCAAGTCGTTCAAGAACAAAATGGGACAGGTTTCCTCGTCTCGAAGAAAAACAACTATGACATTACAGCGTGTACGTGGACGAGCCGCAAATGGCCGACGACGACACCTGACGGCAAAGTATTGCTTCGCGCCTTCATCGGACGTGTCGGTGAAGAGCATTTCGTCGAGTATAGTGACGAACAACTCGTCGACATTGCGAAGCGCGATTTAGGGAAAATCTTTACCATTAAAGGCGATCCAGATTTCCACATCGTCACTCGCTTCAAAAAAGATCGACCGCAATACCGTGTCGGACATAAAGAACGCGTCGCACACGCACGAGCGCAACTGCAGGAGCATTTCCCGATGGTCCAATTAGCAGGTGCTTCTTACGACGGTGTCGGCTTACCCGATTGTATCGATCAAGGTGAAGCCGCAGCGACACGCATTATTCAAAGCTTTTCATAAAGAATGGGCTGGTTCAATAGAGCATCCTCTATTGCATACCAGTCCATTTTTTATATCTTTCTTTTATTATGTTCTATTTTGAGACTCCCACGTCTAAAGACGCAAGCCCTAAACCTTACGGTTTAACGGGTGGGATTCTTGAGTGACTAAGCGTTCGCAGTCCATTTCTGTTTTAAACAGTCCTCAAGATGAGGGTATCTCATTACCCCTCATAGGGCAGAACATATAGTTCCCTATGCTGATTGACTTTTACCATCAACCACAGGTGCATAACGAATATTCATTGCACCAATAATATCTCTATGCCCTTCGAATCCGCATTTACACTTGTATTTCCTATCTTGTGCTTTGTTTCTTTCGGAACACTTAGGGCATATTTGACTTGTGTATGCAGGATTAACATATTCAACTTTAATACCTTCTAATTTAGACTTGTATTCAATGAATTGAGATAGGCGATAGAATGACCATGTGTGCAAATTCTTTTCGTTTTTACGACTTGTTCTTGTCGTCTGTCTAATATTTGCTAATCGTTCTAAGCGAATGACAGATATTTTATTCTTTATAGCAAAATTAACAATCGCACGACTTACTTTGTGGTCTTTATCTTCCATCCAACGTTGTTCTTTGTTGTTTATTTTACGGATGGCATTTAACTTTTTCTTTTCTGATAATTTTTTACGAACCGAACGGAATTTCCTTTTCTTGAATTTATTTTGTCTACCATTACCAAAGAAACGCACTTTCTCATCATCGGTCACAGCAACAGCAGGTACTTTTAGTCCTAAATCTACTCCCATGATCTTCAATCCTGTTTTTTGAGTAGTAGGAATAGTTACGGAAATTTGTGCCATCCATTTATTCGCCTTTTTTGTGATACGCAATGTACCTAATTTATGTTTAAGCAAATCGAAATTTCGGTTATTTTTATCAACCAACAAGGCACGAATAGGTGTTTTCTTTGCTTTACCGTCAATCATGAGAGGCAAGGAGATATGAGTGAAGTCAAAAGAATAGTTTTGATTATTCCAGATGCATGTAGGTTTTTTCAGAACTGGAACTGTTTCGAATTTTGTTTTCTTCGCCTTCTTGAAAACACTTTTAGCATCTTTAATGGCTTGGTTTTTTACTGCACTTGGCAAAGATACATCAACGTTCTTGCTTGTTTTCTTAGTGCTTTTCTTTTCTTTTACCATTTCAGATACAAGGTCGTTGATTGTTGAAATATATGTTCTACTCATTTCAGTCAAAATTACAGCCTGTTCCTTAGTAGGTAGCAATTTAATTTTTACAGTGATTGTTTGCGACATATTTTCACCCCCTTGTTTTTTGTTGTTCAACATATCGCTTTATCGTTTGACTTGATACATTTCCAGCAGTAGAAACAAAATAAGAACGTGTCCATAAACTCTGCAAGTGTCGTAGGTGCGGAAATTCTTCTCGCAACTGTTTAGATGTCACTCCTTTAATTTTTGCCATGATATTTGAAGGACTTAATGTAGGTGGTGCATTAAGAAACATATGAGTATGGTCTTTGTCGCACTCTAAAGCAATCACTTTTACCTTCATTGACTCGCATGTTTCGTACACCATTTCTTTGAATCTCTGTTCTACTTTATCATTAAGAAATATCTTTCTTCTGTATCGAGGACAAAAGACAAAATGATAATTAATTAACGAAACGGTTGTGGTTGTTCTTCTATAATTTTCCATAACTTTATTGTATCAGTTTGTACCATTAACTGCAACAAAAATACGAAAGGAATTTTCAAATACTTGAAGCACCACAAAACCTTACGGTTAAAAGTGGTTCTTCGTATTTGACCTCACTATCATCCCATCCCTAAAGGGGGCGCTATCGCACCGTAATGGGCTTTCTCGTTCGGAGTATCTGTAAAAAGTGAAGATGAATAGAAGATGAACTTTTCAACGCAAAAAAGCTATCTTCGCTCCCCAGCAAAGATAGCTTTCAAATCCCCATTTGTTTTGTGTAACCGAATGAAACGACTCCCCAATCGTTCCATTCATTCCCATTCCTATGTAAAACGTTTCAATTATGTTGAGCGCGAAGGATCCCCATCTCTTCCGCTCCCTGTCATATACTGTTTACTAACGTAGTCTCATGTTTGTTTTTACAGAAAGGTGTGTGAATATTATAAGTTATTACATGTTTCGCATTGGTTTGAGTAGCACTCGTGCATTTCTTCGATTTCCGTGCCACATGTCGCACATTGTTTCGGTGGCAAGTTTTTGAAGAATTGAACGATATTTTCTGTCATCATAAGGAACAACTCCTTTCGTGTTATAGTCTGTTTCTCGATTATGATGAATGTAGTAGTACAGATGTTTCAAAAAAATATTATAAGTTGTTGCACGTTTCGCACTGGTTTGAGTAACACTCGTGCATTTCTTCGATCTCTGTGCCACATGTCGCACACTGTTTCGGTGGTAAGTTTTTGAAAAATTGAACGATGCTTTCTGTTTTCATATTGAACAGCTCCCTTTGTGTTATAGTCTGTTTTGTTGTTTTAGTGAATGTAGTAGTACAGGTGGTTCAAA
The DNA here is from genome assembly GCF_042675605.1 of Savagea faecisuis. NCBI lineage: Bacteria > Bacillati > Bacillota > Bacilli > Caryophanales > Caryophanaceae > Savagea > Savagea faecisuis. The sequence continues at coordinate 65,773 of NZ_JBHTJF010000043.1, read as the reverse complement.
AAAATATTATAAGTTGTTGCACGTTTCGCACTGGTTTGAGTAACACTCGTGCATTTCTTCGATCTCTGTGCCACATGTCGCACACTGTTTCGGTGGTAAGTTTTTGAAAAATTGAACGATGCTTTCTGTTTTCATATTGAACAGCTCCCTTGTGTTATAGTCTGTTTTGTTATTTTATCGAATGTAGTAGTACAGGTGGTTCAAAAAAATATTATAAGTTGTTGCACGTTTCGCACTGGTTTGAGTAGCACTCATGCATTTCTTCGATCTCCGTGCCACATGTTGCGCATTGTTTCGGCGGTAAGTTTTTGAAAAATTGAACGATGCTTTCTGTTTTCATAATGGACAACTCCCTTTTGTTATAGTCTGTTTTATGTTTTCATTGAATGTATTAGTACAGGTGGTGTAAAAAAATAAAACCTATCGTGCTGCATGCTTCGCATTCATTTGCGTAACTATTATGCAACTCGTCAATTTCAGTTCCACATGTTGCACACGTCTTCGGTCTTGAGTCATTGAAAATTTGAACGATTCGTTGAGTCATCCATTTTCACTCCTATTCGAAATGATGTACAATACTATTGTATGCTGTCGTTCATCTGAAGCAATGTTCATAATCGTCAGATAATTGAAAGCGGAATCATTTGTGATTTATTTAACTTCTTGTTTCACATTGTAATATAACAGCATTTCATCTGTCAACCTTTTTTATAAAACTTTTTTAAAAATCTGAAAATAGAAAGAGGAGATTTACGTGTATTTCGTTGATAACAAAGGGATTACAGACCCTAGAATAAATTTAGCAATCGAGGAATATGTTTTAAAAAATATGGATATTGATGTCGATTCCTTCCTACTGTTCTACATCAACGAACCTTCGATCATCATCGGGAAAAACCAAAATACAGTAGAAGAAGTAAATACGGAGTACGTCGATGCAAACGGAATTCATGTCGTCCGTCGCTTATCAGGCGGTGGCGCTGTCTATCACGACCTCGGCAACTTAAACTTCAGCTTTTTAACGAAAGATGACGGTGACTCATTCCGCAACTTCGCGAAATTTACCCAACCTGTTATCGAAGCGCTCGCCAAAATGGGTGTGAAAGCAGAATTGAAAGGTCGTAACGACATTTTAGTCGACGGCAAGAAAATTTCAGGCAACGCGCAATTCGCGACGAAAGGTCGTATGTTCAGTCACGGTACGCTCATGTTCGATACAGAAATTGAACGTGTCGTCCAAGCGCTCCGCGTGAAAAAAGATAAAATCGAATCGAAAGGAATTAAATCGATTCGTAGCCGTGTCACAAATATTAAAGACTATATGGAAGAAGATATGACGATCGAACAGTTCCGCATGGAAATTTTAAAATCGATTTTCGGTGGCGAAGAGCATATTCAATATGCACCTCTTACTGAACAAGATTGGGAAAATATTCATCAATTATCAAAGGAGCGTTACCAAACGTGGGAATGGAACTACGGTCGTTCACCGAAGTTCAACATGCAACACTCCCACCGCTTCCCTGTCGGTGGCATCGACGTCCGCCTCCAAGTGAATAAAGGAACGATTGAAGACATTCACATTTACGGAGACTTCTTCGGACTCGGTGAAGTGGCGGATTTAGAAAAAGCTTTAGTCGGTACGACGTACAGTCGCGAAGCTATTTTAGCCGCAATCGAACCACTATCAGTCGAAAAATTGCTCGGTGGGATTACAGAAGAAGAGTTTGTCAACCTCATTTATTAACGTCAAAAGTGCACGCAGTCAATTCGACAGCGTGCACTTTTTATTTTAAAGGCGTATGATGTAAGAGTAGTTTGAATATTTAGGAGGATGATTTTTTATGCAACAAAAGTTTTCACAACTCATTGATCAAATGCAAGACGACATCGTACAAGTGCGCCGTCATTTGCATATGCACCCTGAACTTTCTTTCCAAGAGACAAAGACCGTCCAATATATTAAAGACTTTTATGACGCATTACAAATCGAATACGACCACCCTATCGGTCAAAACGGATTAGTCGCACGTTTGAAAGGTGCGAAGCCTGGTAAAACGATCGCATTGCGCGCTGATTTCGATGCGTTGCCTTTACAAGACGAAAAAGACGATGCGCCGTATCAGTCTACTGTTCCGAACGTGATGCACGCTTGCGGACACGATGGACATACGTCTACGTTATTACATATCGCAAAAGCGTTACATGCGTTGAAAGATGAACTTGCAGGCGAATTCGTCTTCATTCATCAACACGCGGAAGAAATGGCTCCAGGTGGCGCGATTGAAATGGTGCGCGCTGGAGTGTTAGATGATGTTGACGAAGTGTACGCGACACATTTATGGGCAGTGAATGAAACAGGTACGATTGAATGTCGTAAAGGCGCAATTATGGCGGCAGCAGACCACTTCTTCATCCACGTTCAAGGACACGGTGGACACGGTTCAGCTCCTCACTTATCGAAAGACGCGCTCGTCATTGCGAGCACGCTCGTCGTTCAAATGCAACAAGTCGTCTCACGTAGCGTGAACCCGCTCCAACCAGCGGTCGTCACATTCGGTAAAATTGAATCGGGCGATGCATTCAACATTATCGCAGATAGCGCACATATTGAAGGAACAGTCCGCACATTCGACCCTGAAACACAAAAACTCGTCAAACAATCGATGGCGCGCATTTGTGAAGCATTCGGTGATATGTACGAATGTACGATTACACTCGAATATCGAGACGGCTACCCTGCTGTCATCAACCATAACGAAGGAGTCGACATCGTTGAACGAGCGACGAACGACCTCGGCTTACAATACGTTGAATGTGACCCTTACACAGGTGGCGAAGACTTTGCGTACTTCTTACAAGAAAAACCTGGTGCCATCTTCTTCACAGGCGCGGCGATCGCAGGACGACCTGAATATCCACACCATCACCCGAAATTTGATATCGATGAACAATCATTAATTAACGCTGCTAAGATGCTCGGCACAATCGCGATTGAACGCGCAGCTTCGAAGTAGATTTTATCCCTCCTTTTTTGTAAAATATGAGAAAAGGAGGGATATTTCATGTATACGATTCTTTCTCAAACGATTGCTTTACTTCCGAAATACGACCGAGAAGCCGATGAACTACATACATGTGTCATTGAAATGTATCAATCGTTCACCGTTCCGTATTCACCTACTCAAATCGTGAAGAAGCATATCCGTAAATATGCAGGTTCTTATGACGCACACCAACAACGTACGATGAAATATTTAGGTGAAACGAAAATGGTTCCAATCGCTTGTCCGACACCGGCAGGATTTGAAGTAGCGTTCACACCTACCCATGCTGCAACGAATCCGAAAGTGGCTTGGTTCGCTCCCGTACATGTTTTGCGATTTGACCATAAAAATAAAAAAGTGTATACGAAACATGGAACGAATTTTGCACTTCCTATTTCAGAAGATACGTACAATCGTCAATTCGTCAAAGGGATTACACTCCAACATATGTTATCAAATCGAAAACAATTTTTATTGCAGTACAAATCGTCAAAAAAACAAAAAAATTAAAAAAAGCGCGCTCCTTCTGTAAAAGAAAGGTAGCGCGCTTTCATATTATTGATCCCCGATAAAATGGACCGTCACAATTTTCCATTCGCCTTCTTCAAGTTGGAACACTGTCACTTGACGTCCTGTACGTTCGATTGGCTTACCTTTCGGAATTTCCTTTACGCTAACCGCCATCGTCGCGTACAATTGCACTTCATTTTTCTCTTCATCGTATTTTACGATTGTTTCATCTGATGCCTCATAATTCATATCGAACTGTTCGAACAATGCCGTCATATGTTCACGCTCTCCTTCAATAGTGAAGCTTTCACTATTTGGAGATAAAAGCGCGATATGCTCGTCCACTTGTTTATTGTTGATCGTCGCTAAATAGGTAGCGAACTGTTTTTTAACCGCTTCTTTCACGTCTTCTGGAACGTTCTGTGCTTCTTCTACTTCGCCACCTGCTAAGTTAAAGCCGATGCCTTCCTCTTCTTTCGGAGTTCCTTCAGGCTGTGCCGAACCTCCTTCGTTCACACCGTGCTCAATCGTACCGAATTGATTCGACTGTTCTCCGTCATTTGCGGAGCCGTGTTCAGAGCCTGTATCTGAACTATTATTACACGCAGCTAATACGAGCACTGCGAGGATACTTACTAACCATTTCATTCGCTTCATCTTCATTCTCCTTTCTCACTTTTTATTATATAACTCTTTTATGAATGGTTCACGAAAATTAAAAAGAAGAGCAACAAAAGTTACTCTTCTACAAGTTCATTTACTTCACTTCTACCCAACCGTTTTTGATGGCCATAACAACTGCTTGTGTACGGTCATTGACGTTCATCTTTTGTAAAATGCTTGAAACGTGGTTTTTCACTGTTTTTTCAGAAATGAACAATGTCTCACCGATTACGCGGTTACTTTGTCCGTCTGTTAACAATTGAAGTACTTCACATTCACGCTTCGTTAATAAGTGTAATGGGCGGCGAATTTCAGCTTGTTGGAACGAACCTTTATGTTCACGTTCACTTAAGCGGCGAAATTCTTGTACTAAGTTATGTGTAATTTTCGGATGCAAGTAAGAGCCACCGTTCGAAACTACTTTGATCGCTTGAACGATTTCGCCCGCGTCCATCTCTTTTAACATATAGCCGAGTGCACCTGATTTTAACGCATGTGTTACATACGTTTCGTCGTCGTGAATTGAAAGCATGATCACTTTCGCGTCCGGGAATTGACCAATTAATTGTTCTGTCGCTTCAACCCCGTTCATACGTGGCATATTAATATCCATCAATACAACATCTGGCTGATGCTCCATATATAAATCAATAACATCCGTACCATCGTCACCTTCTGCAACGACATCGAATGATTCTTCAAAATCTAAAATACGTTTTACGCCTTCTCTAAACAGTTGGTGGTCATCAACTATTAAAATCGTCGTCATGTTGTTTCCCTCCATTATTCTCATTCTTTAATCTCTTTTATTGTATTTTTTTCATCGATTGGGATTTGGATAAATACTGTCGTTCCCTCTCCGATTTTTGAATCGATGCGAATCTTCCCTTTTAATAATTCTATTCTCTCATGCATTCCGATTAAACCAAATGTTTTATCTTTTATCTCTTCTTTGGCAAAACCTTTCCCATTATCCTTAACGACAATATTCATTGTATCATGAAGCCATTCGAGTTTCACCCAAATATCCTTTGCTTCCGCATGTTTTAGCGCATTAGAAACAGATTCTTGTATAAGTCTAAAGGCGGATGCTTCAAAATTCGAATCAAACCGCTTATCTGGACCTTTCGACATAAAATGGATATAGACCCCTTCGTTATAGCCCATCATCTTTTTCAAATATTTTTGTAAAGTGGGTACTAACCCTAAATCATCGAGAGCCATCGGACGTAAATCGTATATAATTCGTCTCACTTCATGCAATGCTTCTCTCGCAAGTTCTCTTAAATCTCGCAGCTCTTTTATGACGTTCTCGTCTGTCGTCGGGTTGCACATTTGTTCAATTAAGCCTGTTCGTAACGAGACGTTCGCTAACAATTGAGCTGGTCCGTCGTGAATTTCACGGGACAGTCGCTTGCGTTCTTCTTCTTGCGCTTGAATAATTTTAATCGCGAATTCTTGACGTTGGCGCGCTGTTTCTAAAGCAGGTCCGACTTCTTTTAAATCGCTCGTTAAGTACGTTAATACGGTCGACACTTGGTTGGCTAACTGGTCCGCTCGTTCAATCGTCTTCAATAAATCGATGAGACGTCGTTCTAAATCATCTCGGCGCGTACGTAACTGCTTTTCTTCTAAACGGTTAATCGACAATTGTACGACGAGATCATTCGCTACTTCATATGCTCGTTTCAATTCGTTCTCTGTAAATTTCTCAAAGTTTTTTGAGACTTCAGCTAATCGTTGGCGCGATGTATGTGTTAATTTTTCCAACTGATCTCCACGTTGAATCACTTTTTCTGTTTCTCGCTGTACTTCTTCTAACTCTTGTTTTAATGCTTCATAATTTTTACGCGTCTGTTCACTAATCGAAAAAATGTCTTTCTTTGAGTTATCCATTACTTTTAACATGTTCTCGAAAACAGACTCTAATCGTTGCACATCGATATTTCTTTCGTTTGTCATACCTTTCCTCCAAATCTCTTCCTCTTTCATGGCGATAAGCTGAAGATGTTGCAAGTCACACGAATACCTTATACACTTTGAATTAATTATACCATTCCTACACACGCGTCACAGCGTTTTCAACATTACGTTTACATTACAGAAAACGGAGGATTCCAATGAGAGACAATTACTATACAGTGAAAGAATACGGTACAGATGAAATTATCATTCAAAAATCACGATTCATCGCTTATGTGAGTCGTGTCGAAACCGAGGAAGAAGCGAATGAGTTCATCGATTCCATTAAGAAAAAACATTACGACGCAACACATAACTGTTCCGCTTACGTCGTCGGTCCGAAGCAACGCTTCCAAAAAGCGAATGACGATGGAGAACCTTCTGGCACAGCAGGCGTCCCTATACTTGAAGTACTATTAAAACAAAATTTAGAAGATACAGCAGTCGTCATTACCCGTTACTTCGGGGGGATTAAACTAGGAAGCGGTGGCCTAATTCGTGCCTATGGACAATCCACTACAGTCGGAATCGAAGCTGCCGGCGTCGTCTTGCGCAAACAATTTCATCTCATGACAGTCAATATCGACTATACGTGGCTCGGCAAAATCGAAAACGAAGTGAGACAATCGAAATACGATTTGAAAGAAATCGTCTACCTCGATGATGTTCAACTTCAAATTTACGTCGATCCACAAGACGAGCAGGAGTTCACCGAATGGATCACGAACATGACGAGCGGACAAGCTGAAATCGAAATTGCCGAAACATTATTTTTAGAAATCCCTCGCACGTAACGTTATTTAACAAAATGTTCGTTTCACTTTTTAGAAAAAAAGAAGTATAATGTTCAAAGTACATTTGAATTACACATACTTTTCGAACAATTTGCTTTCAAAGAACAGATTCATGAAGCTTAACCAAATATGATAAAGGAGGAGAAAAGTGAAACGGACAGACTTTCAAAAACAACAACGAACAAAGAAGCGAAAATCTAAAGCTTTAAAAATTACTTTATTACTTTTTTCGGCTTTCTTTTTTGTCGTTGTCCTCTATTTCGCCAACTTATATCAAAAAGCACAAGTAGCTGCTGATACGGCATTCGAAGCGATTGAAGATCGCCCGAAAACCGCTGTTTCTCGTGAAGAAAAAGTGCAACCTGCTAAAGATAATGTCTCTATATTATTGCTCGGAATTGATGACAGTGAGGCGAGACAACAAGGTGACTCCAATAGTCGAACAGATGCTATTATGCTCGCAACACTTAACCCGAAAGAGCGCTCAGTTAACTTAGTCAGTATTCCGCGTGACTCTTACGTGTACATACCTGAAATCGGCAAACGTGATAAAATCGCTCACGCCTATCAACATGGCGGAGTGCGTTCAACTGTTGAAACGATTGAAGAATTGTTAGAAATCCCAATCGATTATTACATTCGTATGAATTTCAACGCTTTTATTGATGTTGTCGATGAACTCGGCGGGATTACGGTCGAAGTACCATATGAACGCATCGAAAAAGACGAGAACGATGGAAATAACATTCACCTCAAACCAGGTATTCAAACTCTCGATGGTCGTCATGCGCTCGCCTTAGCGCGTACGCGTAAACTCGACAGCGACGTAGACCGCGGCAAAAGACAACAAATGATCGTACAAGCGATGGTCGACAAATCATTAGAAGCTTCCTCATTTTTAAAGTACGGGAATGTCATTGAAGCGATCGGTAACAATATGAAAACGAATATGACATTTCGTGAAATGCTCTCCTTCCTCGAATACGGTAAAGGTGGATTACCTCGAGTTGAGAACTACGTATTAGAAGGGGAAGATGATTGGACTTACGGATATTACTATACAGTTGACGAAGAGAACCTTGCCGATTTGAAATTTATTTTGCAAAGACATTTAAAATTACGCTCTACCTCTACTTCATCGACACTTTCGACCGCAATTTCAAATACAAATGATAGTTAATTTAAAATGAACGAATAAAAAACCTTGTGAAAGCCTTCTACATCAAGCTTTCACAAGGTTTTATTTTTATTTTCCGATACTGCGTACAAATGTAATAAGTGGCTTATAATTTTTCCCAGCCAATCCTAATATTTCAACGAACAGTTCAATCGCTATGAGGATGACAGAAAGTAATAAAATCGCTCCCCACAATGTCGCTTGTGAGAATAAGATCGCTGCGACACCGAACAAAATCGCGATCGTATAAATGATGAGCACTGTTTGACGGTGCGAAAAGCCAAAGTCGAGTAAACAGTGGTGCAAATGCGATTTGTCGGGTGCTGAAATCGGCTGTTTCATACGGATGCGTCGCACGATAGCGAAAAACGTATCCGAAATTGGAACACCGAGCATAATGACAGGGATGATTAACGATACGACCGCAATATTTTTAAATCCTGAAAGGGCGAGTACCGAAATCATAAACCCTAAAAAGAGCGAGCCTGTATCACCCATGAAAATTTTCGCTGGGTGGAAGTTGTAAAATAAAAATCCGAGTGCACTCGCAGCGAGCACTGCTGCTGTCGTTGCGACGAATACATCGCCCATGATGATCGCCATGATCGCCATCGCAATTAATGCGATCGCTGAAACTCCTGCTGCCAGTCCGTCAAGTCCATCGATTAAATTGATCGCATTCGTAATTCCGACGATCCATAAAATTGTAATCGGAATGCTGAACCAACCGAATTGTAACTCTCCGAAAAATGGTAAGTTAATAAATTGAATTTGCAACCCGCCCCAAATGACAACGAGCGCTGATGCAATTTGTCCGAGCATTTTCGCTCGCGGTGTAATGTCCAATAAATCGTCTAAAAATCCAGTTAAAATGATGAGTGTCGCTCCTAAAACGATATAGAGCGCATGTTCATCTGTCGGTCTAGAGACGATAAAGCCCGCTAAAAAGGCTAAGAAAATCGCCAAACCTCCAATTCGTGGCATCACGCGAACGTGTACTTTACGATAGTTAGGCTTATCGACCGCTCCAATACGATAAGCGAAGCGAATGACGAGCGGCGTAAAAATGAGCGCTCCGATAAAAGCCGTAAGCAAAGCAACGTAAATCATGTTCTTCCTCCTCATAATCCTTCTATTCTATTTTTATACGAAGACATAATCATCCATTTTATTTTTTATCATTATAGCATATTTGCGAGACGTTAAACCATCTTAAACATCATGTTCAGTCGTCTCCTCCATTATAGACGTTCCATTTTCACAAAAGTTTCATTCCCAATTGGAAGTCTTTCCATACAAAAAGTAGTCTTTCTCGTCATAGTTTGATAAAATTAAAGAGATATCCATTGCGGATTTAAAAGGAGCTAATGAATCGATGTTATCTTTTATTAAAAATTTATTTAATGCTGACGTGAAGCAACTTCGTCAGTATCGTAAAATCGTCGACAAAATCAACCATTTAGAAAGTAAGTATGAACCTTTAACCGATGCCCAACTGCGTTTGAAAACAGCTGAATTTAAACAGCAACTCGCAGATGGCGTAACGATTCAATCAATCATTCCTGACGCATTTGCCGTCGTACGCGAAGCTTCAAAACGTGTGCTCGGCATGCGTCATTTTGACGTTCAGTTAATCGGCGGTCTCGCTTTAACTGAAGGGAATATAGCAGAAATGCCAACAGGAGAAGGAAAGACGCTCGTCGCTTCTCTCCCATCGTACGTACGTGCACTCGAAGGGAAAGGCGTTCACGTCATTACCGTAAACGACTACCTTGCGAATCGTGACTATGATCAAATCGGACAAATTCATCGCTTCCTCGATTTAACAGTCGGATTGAATATTCCGATGATGGAACCTGATGAGAAAAAACAAGCATACCAAGCAGACATTACGTACGGAGTTGGTACAGAATTCGGGTTTGACTACTTGCGCGATAATATGGCGCAAAACATTTCAGATCGCGTTCAACGTCCGTATCACTTCGCCATCATCGACGAAGTAGACAGCGTGTTAATTGACGAAGCGAAAACACCGCTCATCATCGCAGGTAAAATGGCAGCTGACGCCGACTTACACCATGTTGCGGCGATGCTCGCTCGACGCTTCAAACGCGAAGAAGATTTCGACTTCGATGACTTAACGAAAGCGGTCAGCTTAACAGACCAAGGCATCGAAAAAGTTGAAGCTGCATTCGGCATCGATAACTTATACGACTTAAATCACCAAACGCTCTATCACTATGTTATCCAGGCAGTACGTGCACATGTCATTTTCAAAAAAGACGTCGATTACATCATTAAAGAAGGTAAAATCGAACTCGTCGACATGTTCACTGGTCGTATTTTAGAAGGACGAACATTATCTGACGGACTACACCAGGCGATCGAAGCGAAAGAGAAAGTCGAAATTACAGAAGAAAACAAAGCGCAAGCCCAAGTGACGATTCAAAACTACTTCCGTATGTACCCACATTTAAGTGGAATGACAGGTACGGCGAAAACACAAGAAAAAGAGTTTTTAGAAGTGTACGGGATGCGCGTCGTTCAAATTCCGACGAACCGTCCGAAACGACGAATCGATCACCCAGATAAAGTATTTTTAACGACGAAACAAAAATACGAAGCGATGGCGAATGAAGTCGAAAAACGTCACAAAACAGGACAGCCTATTCTCGTCGGCACGACGTCTATTTTACAATCGGAAGAAGTCGCGAAACATCTCGATAAAAAGAAATTAAAATATAACTTACTCAACGCGAAAAGTGTCGAGCAAGAAGTATTTTTAATTTCACAAGCCGGACAACTCGGTCACATTACCGTCGCTACAAACATGGCGGGACGCGGAACCGATATCCAACTCGGTGAAGGTGCACATGATGCAGGTGGACTGTTCGTACTCGGTACGGAAAAACACGAAAGTCGCCGAATCGATAATCAGTTACGTGGACGTTCTGGCCGTCAAGGTGACCCTGGTGAAACGCAATTCTTCCTCTCTCTCGAAGATGATATGTATGTACGCTTCGCGAAAGAAGATGTAGAAAAATTCCAAGCGAAAGTGAAAACAGACGATGAAGGACTCATTTTAAACGAGGACATTCACGAATTGACTGAACGTACACAACGTATCGTAGAAGGTTCACACTTCTCAATGCGTGAATACAACTTAAAATTAGACGACGTCATTAACGACCAACGTGAAGTTATTTACAACTTGCGTAACCGCGTCATCGCACGCGAAGGTCTCGTCGAATTGTTGACGACGATGTTGAAAGAAGCTTCGGACTTCGTCATTTACGACAGCTGTCCAGATGATGAAATTCCTGAAAACTACGATTACGATCGCATTCAACATACGATGAACGGTTTATTACTAGAACCCGTCGAACTTTCACATCCTGTTGAAAACCGTCAAGAAATTTTCAACACGTATAAACAACCGATCGAAGACTTGCTCGAATTCGTCCAAAACTTTGAATCGAACGAACGCGTCTTAGACATGATTCCACAAGTGATGTTGCAACATATCGACTACATGTGGGTGAAACATTTAGAAGTGATGACACGTCTCAAAGAAGGAATTGGTTTACGCTCTTATGGACAAGAAGATCCGATGCGTATTTATCAACGTGAAGGATTGCAATTGTTTGCGAATGCGTTCCAAGAAGTACGACGCAATATCGCAGCAGATACGACGAATTTCATGAAAGAAATTCACACATTACAGGAGGCGAATCAATAATGAAATTGTTTAACTTTTTCAAGAAAACAGAAGTAAAAGGGAAAGAACGTGCGATTGAATCGTACGAATTACTTGCGAATAAAAGTGAAGAAAAAAGTGCACAAACGCAAGATATTACGACAAAATTATCTTTACACGAAAGCTGGAACATTAGCCAAGAGCAAATGTACGTTTTCCGCTTCTTAGCGAACGAACTTCAACCTTTAAAACCGAACCAACTTTCTTTATCAGGAATCGACATGGAGCGCGACGGTGACAACAACTTACTCGTCAAATCATTTTTACGTTCTACGGTGACAGAATCTGTCCGACTTCAAGAAGTAGAACTCGTTCTTTTTGATAAAGAAGGTAAAATCGCTGCTGCTCAAAAATTCGACTTAGAAGAGCTCGGCTACTTACCACCGAACACAGCTCGTCCTTGGGTGTTCGTCTTCGATGCAGCGAATGTTAAATTAGAAGAAGATATTTTAGAAGACGGTTGGTCACTCGCATTCAACATCGAATCGATGCGTGAACATATGTTAGATCTCGAACCATCATGGAAAGAGAATTTAACGAAAGAACAAATTACGATGCTTGAAGACCTCGTCAAAAAAATGCCGGAATTAAAAGATAAAGAAGTGAACTTCACAGGCTTCCAAGTCGCGTTCCAAGAGGACGGTGGACTTGTCGCTTCTGTCTTCATACGTAACGGGAATACACGCGCGATGAACGTCGAACAGCTCCCGATCGAAATCGTTGATGCTGCAGGCGATATCGTAGCGAAAGGTAGCTTTGAGTTACCACCGCTTGAAGTAAAAGCAAACTCAACAAAACCGTGGACATTCATCTTCCCTGAACAACTCATTCAGAAAAAAGATGCCGACTTCTCTCGCTGGGTCGCACGTATCCCGAGCGATGCTGAAACGAATATTCAATAAAATAAAACGAGACATTGCGCTTGAACGCACAATGTCTCGTTTCTTCATGGAAAAAGCATGTTAAAACGTCATCTCGTTTTAACACGCTTTTATGTTTATTCTTGTAAATCTGTAATGACCGTAACGTCTGAATGAGTGAGTAAGTAAGTGATCGTCCAATGTACGTCTACTTCTCCCTCTAATAACTTTTCAATCGCTGCTCGTTTCTTTTCACCAAATGCAACTAAGACGATTGATTTCGCTCGTAAAATCGATTCAATTCCCATCGTAAATGCGATATCTGGCATTTTTTCTGCATTATCAAAATATTGACCATTCACCGACAATGTTGAATCCGTCAATTTTGCGACGTGAGTGATTGAGTCGATCGGTGTTTCGGGCTCATTGAAAGCGATATGTCCATTTTGTCCCACTCCGAGCAACTGCAAATCGAGTGGATGTTTTAATAACAATTGCTCGTAACGTTCGCACTCTTGCTCTGGATCTTCAGCTAAACCGTCTGGAATAAACGTTTGTTTAAATCGCTTATGTTGAAATAAATGTTCATTCATAAAGTAAGCATAGCTGTTCGGATTGTCTTTCGCTAATCCGACATACTCATCCAAATTAAACGCTGTTACTCCAGAAAAATCTAATGAAGATTCTACCCACTGTTTGTAAATCGGAATCATCGTACTTCCTGTTGCAAGTCCGATCGTTTGCAACGTTTCATTTTGTAATTTATTTTTCACATATTCATACACATATTGTGCCGCTTCATTTTCGTTTTTCACACGTACTACATTTAACTGCGTCATTCGTATCTACCGACTTTCCATTAAAGTTTGTTACGTTCTCATTGTAATTTTAGTTGTTCCACTAGGTCAACCATTACTACTTACTTTGACGACTTTCCGTTAAAAAAGTTGCCTAACAAATGACTGATTCCCTTCCTTTTCCCATTCGAAACTTTGTTATTTTTATACATTCGATGTATAATCGTATTGATTAAAAAAATAATAGAAAAGGAAGAAGTGAACGGTTTGTTGCATGATGATCGATTTGCGCATTATAACGCCGCTTGTTTACGCAAAGACCTTATCGCTGGAATTACAGTCGGTATCGTCGCCATTCCACTAGGTATGGCCTTTGCGATCGCCTCTGGAGTGAAACCCGAATACGGCTTGTACACGACAATTATTGCCGGATTTCTCGTCGCACTGCTCGGAGGTTCTCGCTACCAAGTCGCAGGACCAACAGGCGCATTTATCCCGATCTTGCTAGGTATTGTTTTACAGTATGGTTATCACGATTTACTGATCGCTGGATTTTTAGCGGGGATTTTCTTAATTATTATGAGTTATTTAGGAGTCGCCCAGCTCATCCATTTCGTCCCGCGGTCCGTCACGATTGGATTCACCGCAGGAATTGCGGTCATTATTTTCACCGGGCAAATTAGTAATTTTCTCGGACTAACCGGTGTGGAGAAGCGCGAATTTTTCCACCAAAACATGGGTGAAATTTTCGCTCAAATTCATACGATTAATGGTGCGAGTATCGTTCTCGCAATCGCAGGACTTGTGACGATTTTACTCATTCCAAAATTCGCTCCGAAAGTTCCTGTATTACTCGTTGCCCTTATCGTACCGACGATTATCTCTCTCCTCCTTTTCCAAGGAAAAGTAGAGACAATCGGTACTGCATTCGGAGGTATTCCAAATACATTACCTTCTTTCGTATTTCCGAAAATTACATTCGAGAAATTGCTCCTCCTATGGCAACCTGCCCTCATTATCGCTGCGCTCGGCGCGATTGAATCTTTACTTTCTGCCGTCGTCGCGGACGATATGACACATGGGAAAAAACATGACTCGAAACGAGAATTGTTCGGACAAGGAGTCGCCAATATGGTGACACCGTTATTCGGTGGAATTCCAGCAACAGGTGCGATTGCACGGACAGCGACGAACATTCGCTCGGGTGCTGTGAGCCCTGTTTCGAGTATGATTCAAAGTATTTTCGTTTTACTATTTCTACTCTTACTTTCTCCTTACGCTTCCTACATTCCACTCGCTGCGATGGCACCGATTTTAATGCACGTCGCTTGGAATATGAGTGCGCGTAAAGCATTCGCCCAAATTGCGAGTGTGCGTTCAGGAGATGCGCTCGTTTTATGGGTCACTTTTTTATTAACGATTTTCGTCAACTTAACGGTTGCCGTACAAGTCGGTATTATTTTAGCCGCTCTATCGTTTTTGAAAAAGATGATTGGAGAACTGAAATTAGAAAAAGGTCGCCTTTCAGATGTCGAGCGAATTGAATTTCAATCTGACCAACAATTCGTCGTGAAGTACGTCATTGAAGGACCTTTATTTTTTGGAACGGCGAAACGTTTTGAGGATACTGCTCCGACTTGGCTCGATCCTAAAATCGATATTATTATATTGGATATGGAACATGTGCCGACCATCGATGCGACAGGTGAAGCAGCACTCGCTGGATTTTTAGAAAAAGCGGAAGAGCTCGACATTCGTATTATCGTGAAACGAATGCCTGTCGAACAGCGTGCTCTATTGAAGAAGAGCGGACTGTATGACAAAATCGGAAAACAAAATTTCTTTATGAACATATGAGAAAAGCGGTTGAAATCATTTTCGATTTCAACCGCTTTTTTTACGAGCGTCCGACATATTGATAAATCGTTTTAAGCTTCTCCGCTAAAACTGGATATGAATGTTCCTCTACGATTCGTTGTTTCACTTCCGTATACCTTTCTTCCGAACGATTCAACGCTTGCTCTATCCCTTCTGCTAAAGAAGACGGGTTGTGAGGCTCTACGAGTATTCCTGCGTCGTCTTTTAATAAATGAGGTAATCCGCCTACATTTGTACCGACAACTGGCACACCGACCGCCATCGCTTCGAGAGCGACGAGTCCGAATCCTTCATGATGAGAAGGTAAAACGAAAACATCCGCTGCCGACATCCATTTCGCTAAAGTCGTTTGAGGTTGTGGACCGATGAGATGTACGCGTTCTAAAGTTTCAATCCGATCCTTCACCAACGTTGCGAATTGTGCATCTTTTTGAGAACCGACGATGTAAAGTGAAAGCTTTTCTTTCGTGTAAGCAATTTGTTTATACGCCTCGATTAAATCTTCAATCCCTTTCGCACGAATTACGTTTCCGACATACAACAACATCGTCTCTTCTTTAGAGAGACGTAATGATTCACGTGAAAGTTCTTGAGGCATGACGTAAAAGACCGTTTGATCGACCCCCATACTAATGACATGAACTTTATTAATCGAAACGCCGAACTCCCTCACGACGTCTTGTTTTAACTTTTCACCAACTGTAATGACAGCGTCCGCTTTTTTTAAAATGCGCTCCGTCCATTTACGTGCCATTTTACTTTTTTTGGGCATTTGATCGATATCTCCACCGTGTACAGTGACGACGTACGGTATGTTAAACCATCGTTTTCCCCAATAAGATAACATCCCTGTCGGGAAGACATAGTGCGCATGCGTTAAATTTAATGTTTTACGATTTTTTAATAAACTAAAAAAACCGCGAATAAATAAACTCATATATTTTTGTAATTTCGCTATTTTACCTTTTGATGGATCTTCGATAGCTATGACAGATACGTCCATACCTTCATCTCTCAACAACTGTACTTGGTTTTTGACGAAAATTCCGTACGTTGGATGTTGATCAGAAGGATACATATTGCTAAAGACTATAAGTTTCGTCATCTTATTATCGCTTCCTTACTCCGCTTTTTTGAATTATTATCTATCATGAAAAGTATATCATAGTTTACTTCATCGACTGCTATATTTTCTATTCCACTGTAGGCGACCAGCGTGGCAATTTTATATGATTGAGCATCCACTGTTCAGAATAAATCGCTGCTTTCGGTCGATCGCGAAGTGGATATATTTTAAAGTTCCATCCATTCTCTTTTACAACGACAGTCGGCAAAAATTCAGGTTCGAGCACTTCAACATTTTGTACTTCTCCATCTAACGTCGTCTTTTCAATCGTAATTCGTGCGATCCCTCCAATATTCGTCGAATCGAATTGTTGCGCAGATAAAAAATTACCTAATGAATAGTAAATATGTGTATTGTCTCTTTTTTCATACGGTTGAATGACGTGTGGATGATGACCGAATAAAATATGCGCGCCTTCTTCCGCAACGATTTGGGCTACTTGACGTTGCGCCTCACTTTCATTCAACTGATATTCAATCCCCCAATGAATCGAAGCGATGACGACATCGACTTTCTCTTTTAACGCACGAATGTCTTGACGAATGGCCTCTTCTTCTATGTAATTGACTAAATACGGCTGATCTCGCGGAACGACATGGCCGTTCGTACCATATGTATAATTGACGATTCCTAACGTAATGCCATCCACTTCGACGATTCGTTCCGTCGCTCGGTCTTCGTACGACTTGTAAGCACCGACATAGGGCATCTCATACTGCTCCATCGTCGCAATTGCTCGTTGCACTCCTTTTGCTCCTCGGTCCAATGTATGATTGTTCGCCATTGAAATCATATCGACCCCATACTTTTTTAAGTCGCGTACGATATGAGAGGGACTGTTAAAATTCGGATAACCACTTAATCCGAGCTCCACTCCTCCTGGAATCGATTCTTGATTCGCTATTAAAAAATCGATGGAATTAAAATAAGGAAGCATTTCTTGGAAAGCTGCATCATATGTATCGTATGTATACAAAGGATGATGTAATAAAATATCTCCAATCATCCCGACCGTCATTCGCTTCACAACAGGTTCTGGTTGTGGGGCAGGCTCTGGTGGAAGTGTGACTGCCTCTTCCTCCTCTTGTGATGGAGGTTTTTCGGTCGGTGCTTCTGCAGACGGTGAACAACTCGCCATGAATAGAAACAAAAATAATGTTACAATTCGTATCATTTGTCAAACCCCTTCTCAATTATTTTATCTTTTGAGCGTACACTACGAATGTGAAATCGTCAAAATATGATGATAACTTTATTGTGACCGTAAATTATTGTAGAAAAACGATAAAAAAGAGCGCTACTGGGAGCGCCCTTTCTTATGCATGTTGTTCTTCGTATTTTTTAATATGATCTTCGTATTGGAATGTAATTGAAATTTCATCCCAACCGTTCAACAACATCTTTTTATTGTATGGGTCGATGTCGAATTGGTACTGTACGCCATCTTCTCCCTTTACTGTCTGTTCTTCAAGATTAACGGTCACTTTGTACGTGCCTTCTGCTAATCCTTTTTCGAGTAACTGCTCGACTTCCGCTTCTGTTAATTGGATTGGTAAAATCCCATTTTTATAACAGTTATTATGGAAAATATCCGCGAAACTCGGAGCGATGACGACGTCAAACCCGTAGTCTTGAATCGCCCACGGTGCGTGTTCACGTGATGAACCACAACCGAAGTTATCGTGTGCGACGAGAATGCGTGAACCGTCGAAACGTGGATCGTTCATTACGAAGTCTTCCACTTTCGAGCCATCTTGATTAAAGCGCCAATGGTAAAACAAATATTGGCCAAACCCTGTACGCTCGATGCGCTTTAAAAATTCTTTTGAAATAATTTGGTCTGTATCTACGTTTTTACGATCGAGTGGCGTAATGACACTCTCAACAATGTTAATCGGTTCCATTATGCATTCACTCCTTCTTTCATCATGTCACGAACATCGACAAAATGTCCATGGACCGCCGCAGCTGCTGCCATCGGTGGACTGACAAGATGCGTGCGTGATCCTGCTCCTTGACGACCTTCGAAGTTACGATTCGACGTTGATGCACAACGTTCTCCTGTAGGAACGACATCATCATTCATCGCTAAACACATACTACATCCTGCATCGCGCCACTCGAATCCAGCATCGATAAATACTTTATCTAATCCGAGCTCCTCCGCTTGTGCTTTCACCGTGCGTGAGCCAGGTACGACGATCGCTGTAACACCGTCTGCTACTTTGCGACCTTCGACAACTTTCGCTGCTGCTTGTAAGTCAGAAAGACGAGCATTCGTACATGAGCCGATGAAGACGTGTTGAATGTCGATTGACGTTAACGGTTGTCCTTCTTCTAAGTCCATATACGCGAGCGCTTTTTTCAACGCTTCACGGTCGGATTGTGATTCGTAATCCGATTCACGTGGAACCGATGATAAAATACCTGAACCCATCGATGGGTTCGTTCCCCATGTGACGAACGGTTCGATTTCAGACGTATCGATTTCAAGCACTGTATCGTATGTCGCACCTTCGTCTGTTGCGAGGGCGAGCCACTCTTGTGCTTTCTCTTCAAAAGCTTCGCCTTCTGGAGCGTATTTGCGCCCGCGAATGTATTCAATCGTCGTTTCGTCCGGGCTAATTAATCCTGCTTTCGCCCCCGCTTCGATCGACATATTACATACCGTCATGCGCTCTTCCATCGTTAAATTGCGAATCGCTTCTCCTGTAAATTCAACGATATGCCCTGTTCCGACATCGATACCGAATTTTGCGATGATCGCTAAAATAATATCTTTCGCCGCAACGCCATATCCTAATTCGCCATTGACGCGAATTTCCATCGTTTTCGGACGTGCTTGCCACAATGTTTGTGTCGATAAAACGTGTTCCACTTCACTCGTTCCGATACCGAATGCGATCGCACCGAACGCGCCGTGTGTTGACGTATGGCTATCTCCACAGACGATCGTTTTACCAGGTGTCGTCAATCCGAGCTCTGGTCCGATAATGTGGACAATCCCTTGATCAGGGTGTGCCATATCTGCAAGTGGTACGTTAAATTCTTTACAGTTATCGACTAATGTCGTAATTTGTTTGCGT
Organism: Savagea faecisuis; assembly: GCF_042675605.1. Classification (NCBI taxonomy): domain Bacteria; kingdom Bacillati; phylum Bacillota; class Bacilli; order Caryophanales; family Caryophanaceae; genus Savagea; species Savagea faecisuis. The sequence goes on along the minus strand of NZ_JBHTJF010000043.1, from coordinate 46,116 downwards.
GCAATCGGATCGTTAATCGTCGGTAAGTTTTTCGTCGGAACGTTATGGTCCATCGTTGCGAACGTTAAATCTGGTCGACGCACTTTACGTCCTGCTAAACGAAGCCCCTCGAACGCTTGTGGTGATGTTACTTCATGAACGAGATGTAAATCGATATAAAGTAAATCTGGTTTTCCCTCTTCTTCATAAACGACATGTTTGTCCCATACTTTTTCAATAATTGTTTTTGGCATGTTGGAGCTCCTTTCAAAAAATCATTCCATATTATAGAAGAAATGCTCAAAATCATTTTGAGCATTTCTTGAACATTCGTTTCATTACGCTTGTAAACGTTGAAGTACTTTTTCTGTCCATTCTTTCGTGCCGAGTGGATTGTCTTTCGTTAAATCCCCTGTGAAATGACCATCTTCAAACGTGCCGTACACTGCATCTTCAATCGCTTTCGCTTCTTCCAACATATCGAATGAATACGTGAGCATCATCGCTGCTGAAAGGATCGCTGCTGCTGGGTTTGCAATGTTTTGACCCGCAATTTCTGGCGCTGTTCCGTGGACTGGCTCGTACATACCGAAGCCGTCTGAACGGATGCTCGCAGATGGTAATAAACCGAGTGAACCTGTAATAACAGAAGCTTCATCACTTAAAATATCGCCGAACATGTTTTCCGTTAAAATAACGTCGAAATCTTTCGGGCTCGTAATGATGCTCATTGCGACAGAGTCGACGAGTTGGTGACGCACTTCCACTTCTGGATATTGCGCTTTTTTCTCGTCTACAATTTGACGCCATAAGCGGCTCGTCGCTAAAACGTTCGCTTTATCGACAGATGTGATGCGCTTATTACGTTTCATCGCAATTTCAAAAGCTTTGTCGACGATGCGCTCGATCTCTTTACGAGAATACGGCATCGTATCGACCGCTTCTTCATCGTTATACAAGCTCGGTGTACCGAAGTAAACCCCACCCGTTAACTCACGAACGATCATCATATCAACATCTTTCGCAATGTCTTCTTTTAAAGGCGACGATTGGATGAGAGTTGATACCGCTTTTACAGGGCGTAAGTTCGCAAACAAATCGAATTGCTTACGAAGTCGGAGTAGCCCTTGTTCTGCACGTAAGGCAGGTGGGTTATTGTCCCATTTTGGACCTCCTACTGCACCTAATAAAATCGCATCGCTCGCTTCACAACTTGCGACTGTTTCTTCTGGTAATGGATTATTTTTCGCATCGACTGCAGCTCCCCCAACCAATTGATGATCGAAGTGGAACGTATGACCGTATTTTTTAGCGACTGCTTCTAATACGACGACCGCTGCGTCCGTTACTTCTTTTCCAATACCGTCTCCCGCTAATACCGTAACTCTCTTTTCCATCGTTGCTCCCCCTTATTTCGCTTCCATTGCTTGTTTTTTCATCGTGTCGCGCATAATGCGTCGATTCACTGCGTTAATGTATGCTTTCGCTGACGCTTGTAACACGTCTTGCGCCGCATCGCGTCCTGTGAAACGTTCGCCATCAATGCTTAAGTTAATGACTGCTTCACCGAGTGCATCGCGCCCTTTGCCGACTGATGTCACACGATAATCTAAAATGTGTACTTCGCCGCCAACTAGTTTTTCAAGTGTGTTGAAGATCGCTTCTACTGAACCACCAGCACCGACCGATTCGACTGTTTTTTCTTCTCCTTCTGGAGTTGTAGCCGAGATTGTCGCATGTGGTTCGTTGTTGCGATATTCCACTTGCGTACGTTGTAAACGATACAATGGAACATCTGTATTTTTCGTCTGTTGGTTCGTAAATAAGAAGAACAAATCATCTTCTGTCACTTCTTTTTTACGATCCGCAAGCTCTTTAAATGCGACGAATGCAGCATTTAATTGTTCGTCAGTTAAGTCAAAGCCCATCGAAATCGCACGGTCTTTAAATGCGTGACGTCCTGAGTGTTTACCGAGTGCGAGAGGTTCGTCTTTCGCACCGATTAATTCAGGTGTAATAATTTCATACGTTTCACGGTTTTTCAACATGCCGTCTTGGTGAATTCCTGATTCGTGAGCGAACGCATTGCGACCGACGACTGCTTTGTTCGGTTGAATGACGACGCCCGTTAAACGGCTCACCATTTGGCTCGTCTTTTTCGTTTCGACTAAGTTGACGCCTGTATCGACGTTGTAGAAGTCGTTTCGAATATGGAAGGCGACTGCGATTTCTTCCAGTGCCGCGTTTCCTGCACGCTCTCCGATTCCGTTGATCGTTCCTTCCACTTGCTCCGCACCGTTTTGCACCGCTGCGATCGAGTTCGCAACTGCCATTCCTAAATCGTCATGACAGTGACATGATAATTTCACACGATCTGCACCTTTTGCATTCTCTTTCACATATTTAAACATCGCACCGTACTCTTCCGGTGTCGCATAACCGACTGTGTCCGGTAAGTTAACTGTCGTCGCTCCTGCTTCGATCACTTCACCGACGATACGTGCTAAAAAGTCTAAATCTGAACGAGAAGCATCTTCTGCTGAAAATTGAACGAGTGGGAAAAACTTACGCGCGTATTTCACCGCTGCGACTGCTTGTTCCACTACTTCGTCCGGCGTGCGTTGTAATTTATACTTCATATGAATCGGGCTCGTCGCGATGAAGACGTGCAAGTGTGGTTGTGCACCAACTTTCAACGCTTCCCAACTCGTGTCGATATCGCGTTCGATTGAACGAGCGAGCCCTGTTACGATTGAATTTTTTACTGTTTTTGCAATTTTATTGACCGCATCGAAATCTCCGGGTGACGAAGCAGGAAAACCTGCTTCGATGATTGTCATACCGAATTTTTCTAGCTGTTTCGCAATCTCCAGTTTTTCTTGAGTATTCAAGTTGATTCCTGCCGATTGCTCTCCGTCTCTTAATGTTGTGTCAAATATGTCGATTTTCTTCACTTCGCCACCCCTTCTTTCGTTTTGGAAAATTATTTTTGATTAACAAATGGCATCATTGCGCGTAACTTCTGACCAACTTCTTCGATCTGATGCGTTTTGTCTACTTCTTTCATTTTGTTGAATGTCGGACGGCCTGTTTCGTTTTCGTTGATCCATCCTTTTGCGAATTTACCTTCTTGAATGTCTGTGAGTAAACCTTTCATCGCTTCTTTCGTCGCGTCTGTTACGATGCGCTCTCCCGCAACGTAGTCACCCCACTCAGCAGTATCTGAGATTGAGTAACGCATTCCTGAAAGTCCGCCTTCGTACATTAAGTCAACGATTAATTTAAGTTCGTGTAACGTTTCGAAGTATGCGAGTTCTGGTTGGTAACCTGCTTCTACTAATGTTTCGAATCCAGCTTTTACGAGTGCAGTCGTTCCACCGCAAAGTACTGCTTGCTCACCGAATAAGTCTGTAACTGTTTCCTCTTCAAATGTCGTTTCGAGTACGCCACCGCGTGCTGAACCGATTCCTTTTGCGTATGCGAGTGCAACGTCTTTCGCTTCGCCTGATTTATCTTGATAAATTGCGAACAATGCTGGTACTCCCGCTCCTGCTTCGTACGTACGACGAACGAGGTGACCTGGTCCTTTCGGTGCTACGAGGAATACGTCAACGTTTTCAGGTGGTGTAATTTGACCGAAGTGAACGTTGAATCCGTGTGCGAACACGAGTGATTTTCCTTCTGTTAATGCTGGTGCGATTTCTTCTTCGTACACTTGCTTTTGACGCTCGTCTGGGAGCAAGATCATAATGAGGTCCGCTGCTTCTGCTGCTTCTTTCACTGTCATAACTTCCATGCCGTCTTCTTTCGCCTGGTCGAATGATCCACCTGGACGAACTCCTACAACTACGTCGAATCCTGAATCTTTCAAGTTACGTGCGTGAGCGTGTCCTTGTGAACCGTACCCGATGATTGCGATCTTTTTATCTTTCAAAATTTCTTCATTGATGTCTTGGTTGTAATACATTTTAGCCATTATAAATGCCCCCTAATTTTTATGTTTTTTATTGTAAAAGAGATAATTGCGGTGTGTCGGAAGATTTCTGCATTTCACGGACGAAAGCAGTCGCTCCTGTACGCGTTAACTCTTTAATACCATATGGTTGGACGAGTTCGATAAACGCCTCGATTTTTGTCGGGTCACCCGTCACTTGATACGTGACGACGTTTTTCCCACTGTCGACGATCGTCGCTCTAAATGGATCGACAATCGCGTTAATTTCGCTACGGAGATGTGGCGGCGCAAGCACTTTAATGAAGGCCAGCTCTCGCATAACGATTGATTTTTCTGTAATGTCTTTCACTTTTAATACGTCAATTTGCTTCTGCAATTGCTTCACAATTTGTTCTACTTTACGCTCGTCTTCGACATTGACGATGAACGTCATTTTAGACATCCCTGCCGTCTCTGTATGACCGACCGTAATACTTTCGATATTGAATTGACGTTTCATTAAAAGTCCTGTCACTCGGTTCAAAACGCCACTTTGGTTAATTACTGTTACTGTGATGACTCGTTTCATTGACGTTTCACTCCAATCATTTCATTAAGTCCAGCGCCTGGTGCGACCATCGGATATACGTTTTCCATCTGTTTTACGCGGCAGTCGATTAAAACTGGCTCGTTATTCGTCAATGTCTCTTCGAATACTTTGCGCGCTTCTTCTAACGTGTCGACGCGGTATGATGGAATGTTGTATGCTTCTCCTAATTTCACGAAGTCTGGTTGTACTTGGATGAGTGATTCAGAATAACGCTCGTCGTAAAACTCTTCTTGCCATTGACGAACCATTCCGAGTGATCCGTTGTTTAAGATGACGATTTTCACCGGGAAACGGAATTCTTGAAGTAATGACAACTCTTGTACTGTCATTTGGAATCCAGCATCTCCTACAATAGAAACTACTGTGCGATCCGGCTTCGCAATTTGTGCTCCGATCGCTGCTGGGAAACCGAAGCCCATCGTTCCAAGTCCACCCGATGTCACCCATGAATCCGGATGATTCAAACCGTAATATTGCGCTGACCACATTTGGTGTTGACCGACGTCTGTCGTAACGACCGCGTCCCCTTTTGTCACTTCATGCACCATTTGAAGAGCTTGCTGTGGCAAAATGTATTCTGGATCTTCTTTGTACCAAAGCGGGTAACTGTTCTTCATATCCGCAAGTTGCGCTGTCCATTCGCTGAAATCTTGCATTGTGAAATCTTTCTTCAACATTTTTTCGAGCGCGCGTTTCGCATCTCCAACGATAGGTACTTCCGTCGGTACGTTTTTACCGATTTCCGCTGGATCGATATCGATGTGAACGACTTTTGCACGAGGTGCGAAAACGTTTAAATCACCTGTTAAACGGTCATCGAATCGTGCACCGATGTTGACGAGTACGTCACAATCGCTAATCGCCATGTTCGCCGTGTAGTATCCGTGCATTCCAGCCATTCCTAAAAATTGTGGATGGTCTCCTGCGATTGCACCGAGTCCTAACAACGTGCTCGTTACTGGAATTTGATGTTTGTCGACGAATGTGTTTAATTCTTCTGTCGCTTTACTATGCAACACACCTGCACCGATTAAGAGAAGTGGCTTTTTCGCTTCTTTTAAAAGTTCGATCGCTTTCTCTACTTGTAAATGGTTCGGTTCCACTGTCGGTTGATAACCTGGTAAGTTCACTTCTTCATGGAATGCTTCTTCGCTTCCTGTGAAAATTTCAGTTGCGACGTTTTTCGGAATGTCGACGACGACTGGTCCTGGACGTCCTGTTGAAGCGATATGGAATGCTTCATTTACGATGCGTGGTAAATCATTTACCGTCTGAACTTGATAGTTATGCTTCGTAATCGGCTGTGTAATTCCGATAATATCTGCTTCTTGGAATGCGTCCGTTCCGATCACCGTACTCGATACTTGACCAGTAAAGACGACGAGTGGAATGGAATCCATCATCGCATCCGTAATTCCTGTGACGAGGTTTGTCGCGCCTGGACCGCTCGTTGCAATGACGACGCCCGGACGTCCTGCGACACGCGCATAACCTTCCGCTGCGTGAATCGCACCTTGTTCGTGACGCGCTAAAATGTGACGAATTGGATTTTTGTAAAGGGCATCATAAATCGGTAAAACCGCTCCTCCTGGATATCCAAAAATAACTTCAACACCTTGTTTATGTAACGCGTCAATTAATACTGCTGACCCATCGTAAGGCTCAATTCTTTGTGACTGCTCCGTTGCTTGTTTTTTAGCTGCTTCTGCATTCATATCTTTTCCTCCTCGCTTCATTTACCAAAAAACAGATGTAACATAACTAAATAAAAAAGCTTTCTCATCTCTACGTAAAGAGTTCTCTCTCTACATAGGGATGAAAAAGCTTCATGGTACCACCCTAATTCACGACATATTTGTCGCCTCTAGCAAGCTGATCTAGTGCGTCAGCTTGAATGATTCATAACGAGCGTTATTTCGCCCGGACTTACCTATACGTCAATCGACATTCAGTAAATCACTCCGAGGAGATGTCGTCATTAACTGCATTGCTAAGTCTCACCGACCCTTAGCTCTCTGAAAATGCGTCTGTTAATCACTTTTCCCTCATCAACGTTTTATTTTAAATTTTCATAACGCCACCTGTGCTCGCGCTTGTCACAAGCTTTGAATAACGAGCTAAGTAGCCTTTTTTAATTTTCGGTTCAAATGGCTTTAATTTCGAACGACGTTCTTCTAACACTGCATCGTCAACGAGTAAGTTGATCGTGCGCTCCGTTAAGTTAATGTCGATCATGTCGCCATTTTCAACAAGTGCAATCGGTCCGCCTTCCGCCGCTTCTGGCGAAATATGTCCGATGGAAATTCCACGTGATGCCCCTGAGAAACGACCGTCTGTAATGAGTGCGACTTTCGTTCCGAGACCGCGTCCCATAATCGCTGACGTCGGTGCGAGCATTTCTGGCATTCCCGGACCACCTTTTGGCCCTTCATATCGAATGACGACGACATGTCCTTCTCGAACTGTTCCATCATCGATACGCGCTTGTGCTTCTTCTTGCGATTCGAATACGATCGCTTCCCCTTTGAATGTCTTAATCGAAGGATCAACTGCTCCTACTTTAATGACACCGCCGTCTGGTGCGATATTTCCGAATAAGACGGAAAGTCCACCGACTGGGCTGTACGGGTTATCTTTCGTACGAATGACTTCTGTATTCGTAATATGGAAATCTTGGACGTCTTCACCGATCGTCTTCCCTGTAATCGTCAAACGATTAGGGTGAATCGCGCCAGGAATTTTAGTTAATTCGTTAATGATGGCGCTGACGCCACCTGCTTTGAAAATGTCATCCATCGAAATGTCCGATGCTGGCATAATTTTCGCTAAGTACGGCACACGCTCCGCTACTTTGTTAATGTCGCGAACGTCGTATTCGATATCCGCTTCATGCGCGATCGCTAATGTGTGAAGTACTGTATTTGTCGAACCACCCATCGCCATGTCGAGTGCGAATGCGTCGTCAATCGCTTCTTTCGTTACGATATCGCGTGGCTTCACATCTTCTTTCACCATGCGGATGAGGTGTTTCGCTGCTTCTTTAATTAATTTGTGACGCTCATCGCTCGTTGCGACGATCGTTCCGTTCCCTGGAAGGGTAACGCCTAACATTTCCATCAAGCTGTTCATCGAGTTCGCTGTGAACATTCCTGAACAAGAACCACATGTTGGACATGCGTTGTTTTCAATATCGAGCAATTCTTCCGCTGTCATTTTTCCTGACTTATACGCTCCGACACCTTCAAAAACAGAAGTTAATGAAAGAGTCTCGCCTTTTGAAGAAACGCCCGCTTCCATCGGTCCACCTGAAACGAATACGCTCGGTACGTTCGTACGTACTGCAGCCATCAACATTCCTGGTGTAATTTTGTCACAGTTCGGGATGTAAAACACACCGTCGAACCAGTGAGCGTTAATAACAGTTTCAGCAGAGTCTGCGATAATTTCGCGGCTCGGTAATGAATAGCGCATTCCGATATGTCCCATCGCAATTCCATCGTCAACACCGATCGTATTGAATTCAAACGGTACACCGCCTGCTTCCCAAATCGCTTCTTTGACAATTTCAGCAAAAATATTTAAATGTTTATGTCCTGGAATAATATCGATATAAGAGTTACAAACACCGATGAACGGTTTTTCTAAGTCTTTCGTCTTCACGCCTGTCGCATATAAGAGACTACGGTGTGGAGCACGATCGATACCTTTTTTTATCATATCACTACGCATATCATCCGCTCCTACTTCATCAATCCATTACATTTTTCAATTACGAGATTGTTCACTATTCCCTAAAAAATCTGACAAATCAAACAATTGAAATTGATTAGTAGCTATCATATATCGTTTTCTAAGAATCGTCAACCGTATTTGCGAAAGTTTTTTAAAACGTCTGACAATTCAATTATATTATCTCTTTATTGTATGCGCTTACAAATGTTCCAGACATACATTTGGACTATTTCATCCATTCAGACAAAGTTTTGTCGAATTTTAAAGAATATGTCAAACTTCCGAGTTCTTCTTTCATTAAATAACGACAAGTCATTAAAATATGTTGCAGTTTGTAACTTTGCTGACGCAAGCTATAACGTGAAGCGCACACTTCCAATCGTTCGCCATTCAAAAGACGCAGCGCCATACGCCCTTTCCCTTTTTCTTTCATATGAAAAGGATGTTGAAAAATGTAACAACAGTTCGGATCTTTCGATGACGTCGTCGGAAAAGCACCGATTTCACACGGTTGGATTAAAATCGGAATCTTTTTTTCATAACCGAACAACTTTTTCACCGCTTGCTTTCTCCCTTCTTTCGTTGAAAAATCTCGTAAACAAAATTGTTCAATTAATTGTTTCGGTGTTTCTTCACACTCTACTTTCCCATCCAATGTATAGACGATACTTTTCACCTCTCCGATAAAATGTGGGGCAATGGCTAAAATACGTTCTACTTTCATACGTCTCTCTCCTTTACTCCAATCATTTTCTATTCATTTTTTATTTTTACATTGATCTTTTATCGAAATCAACTAAATAATCGCTACAAATATCAATTTTGGCCTCACATATTATTTAATTTTGCTCATTCGCCTAGATCGTTTTCTTTTTTTACAGTGAAGTCACCTAGGAATATTCGTTTCGTGCACGAACAGAATGGAGAAACAATTGGATTACGAACAAGTATTAGAACAATACCGACCGATGATTTCGGCGATCATTCGCGACTTCAATATTTACAAAGACTTTGAAGACTACGAACAAATCGCGATGCTTGCGCTGTGGAAGGCGACACAAATTTATGACGAAGAGCGAGGTGCTTTTTCGTCCATCGCATACACTTTAATGAAGCGAGCTGTCGGAGATGCTTTGCGCAAAAATATTCAAGCAGCGAAACAAACTCCTGTCGAATCCGATACTTTGCAACATTTAACAGAATCGTCAACAGATGAAAATGAAACGCTCGAATGGCTCATTCTCATTTTCGAAAAATTGTCCCCTGAAGAGAGAAAACTCTCCCATATGTATTGGATTGAAGAAATACCGAACGAGGAACTGGCCGAACGGTTTCAAATTTCTTATGATGGGGTAACGAAACGCAAATATCGCTTGCTGACAAAACTGAAGAAAATTGCCTCTTCTATACAAAAGAATGAAACATGAAGCAACTTTCTCATTTCAATGAGCGTCTAACTATGGAAGATGAATCACTTTGGAGGCGCAATTATGACTAGTCGTGTTGAAAGAAAAAAGAAGAAAAAAAGAGCGGTGTGGAAATGGATCTTACTCATTTTCGCCATCGTTCTCGCAGCAGGCGTTGCTTATGCTGCTAAAATGTACATCGATTTAAAATCGACCGTCCAAAATATACATGAACCAATCGATAGCGAAAAAAGAGAAGATGATTTAACGTTTCACGAACAGGAACCGTTCTCCGTCCTTTTGCTCGGTGTCGACGAAAGACCTGGAGATGGTGGGCGTTCTGATACGATGATCGTCCTCACTGTAAATCCTGAGACAAACTCAACGAAAATGTTAAGTATTCCGCGTGACACGTACACGGAGATCGTCGGACATGGAACTTCGGATAAAATTAACCACGCTTACGCATACGGCGGACCGAAAATGGCCATTCAATCCGTCGAAAACTTATTCGATATTCCGATCGACTTTTTCGTTCAAGTGAACATGGAAAGCTTTAAAGAAATTGTGAATGCTGTCGGTGGTGTCGATGTCGTCAGCCCGCTTGACTTCAATTTAGAAGGGTATCATTTCAATAAAGGGCCGCTCACATTAAATGGAGACGAAGCGTTAAAATACGTTCGCATGCGGAAAGAAGATCCACGTGGAGATTGGGGACGACAAGATCGACAACGTCAAGTCGTTGAAGCCGTTATGAAAAAAGGTGCTTCCGTCAGCACACTCGTCAACTACCGCCCGATTTTCGATGCGATTCAAAACAATTTCAAAACGAATATGACATTCGACGAAATGGTCTCGATTCAAAAGCATTATAAAGACGCAGCGAAACAGTTAGAACAACTTCATTTAGAAGAAGGTGAAGGTCAATTTATCGGCAACATTTGGTACTACATGCCGAATGAAGAAGAGTTAAACGAAGTCATTCACACATTACGCGAGCATTTGGAATTACAGTAAAATAAGGTAGTCAGGGCGTAAAACATACAAAAAGCACATGAAATCAATGATTTCATGTGCTTTTTAAATTTCCCCCTCTATTTTAGAAAGCGATAACTACTTTTTAATAGACTCACTGTGCAAACAGCTCTCGTTCCGCTTGATACGCTAAGTACAAGCGCGCTGTTTCATTGCGATGACTCAATGTAGCATACGAAGTCGGTGTAGCGATCTTCATCCCATTATCAAAAATGATTAAAGAGCCGACCCGATAATCTTTTTCACGATTTTCTCGTATAATTTTGTTCTGCTTTTCCATATTTGGATGGCGCATTTCATATAATGACATGTTCAACGTCGGACTATAATAGTATTTTAAAGTTCTGAACACGCGATCTGCACGGAACCAAATACTTTGACTGCTTCGTCTTCCCTCTGTTGGTGTAAAAATATACGTTTGTTCCCCAAGCGTAAATGTAATCGATTGTTTGTACATTTTTTCATCTTTATGTGCATGAAGTTCTGGGAATCTGTTCAAATGTTCCCGTTGTTGTTGAACTAACAAATCATAGTTCATGCCATATCTCTCCAACGAGTACTTCAACTGACAAAAAGGTTTGTGCCAAGTTTTATAATATTTGTCTCCATGTAATACAAATGATTCTTCACGCTCTCCAGGAATGAAAGCTAAAAGATCCGGATGAAAACAAGTCGAATAATTTTCTAACTTATTCATAAAAATTAACACTCCTTTATACAATTAAAATATTGAGGGGATACTTTAATTGTATTTATTTTACCTTTAGTGTCAATATCATCCATTCATTTTCATGAAATATTTTTCGACTTCATTCCAATTTTTCATTTTTACATCGTAATCGATATTTACGTTGTTCGGTGCTTCTAACATAACGCCGCGCCCTGTAAAACTTTGCAACTGATTAATATTATCATCGATTAAATAATCGGCGTGAATCACTTTTTTGTCGCCGCAAAAGACGAATAAGCTCGGATTTAAAAACGGGAAGTGTTCTCGTAGCCAGTCGTATTTCGCATCGAATGAGTTCGGCACTTCCATCGCCGCCGTTGCGACCATAATTTCATAATGTTCACTCAAACGATGCAACACGTCTTGGCTTCCTTCAATGACAGGGAATGTGCGGAAATAATCACGTTCTTGAATTTTTTCAAAGAAATATTCCAAATCATTCGGAAACAAATCCATAATTTTTTTACCTTCTAAATCTTTTTTCGTAAAATTCGTTCCTGCGTATTCATTCATCAATTTTAAAGAAGTGCCTGAAAAATCCGCTAACACTTCATCCATGTCTACCGCGATTCTTTTCTTCAATTTTCTCTCTCCTTCAATCACTATTTCTTCTATTATATACTTCTTTCTTTTTATGTTTACAAAGTTCATGTTCTATCATTGTGAATTTTATATGAATATGTTAAAGTTTTTAAACAACCAATCATCCTACAACTTTACTCAAGGAAAGGATTTGTTTTTATATGAATACTTTATCGAGAAAAACACTCGTCGAACAAGTGACGGAAGCGATTGAGCGTGAAATTGAAAATGAAACGTGGCCGGTCGGTTCAAAAATTCCGTCTGAACCAGAGCTCGTTGAACGTTTTGACGTGAGTCGCAATACAGTACGCGAAGCGATTAAAGCACTCGTCCATACTGGCGTCTTACAGTCAAAACAAGGAAGTGGGACGATCGTTCGCGCACGCAACAGCTTTTCGGCCGTCATTCAAAAAGAGCTTGCGACGCAACAGTTACGCCATACGCTTGAAGTGCGTTTCGCATTAGAACGAGAAGCGGCACGTCTTGCGAGCTTGCATCATACGGAAGAACAACTCAAAGAGATGGACCGAGCGATGACACGAGCGAAAGCTGCATTAGAAGCGCATGATGTCGAAGCATTTTTAAAAGCAGACTTCACCTTTCACGAAGCAGTTATCCGCGCCTCTCATAACGATTTATTAATCGATTTGTATGGGCAATTGTCTGAACGAATCGAACAGTCGATTCGTGAACTCGTATCGACTGATCAAGAGTTTGCGATTCACCGTCACATTCATACTGAATTGTTCGAAGCGATTCAACAACGTGACGTCGCACAAGCGTTAATCGAAGCGGAACGTTACATTACGCAATTTCAACATGTGTACGAAACATCTAAAGGAGAATAATCATGACAAAATCTTCAACGAATAAATCGTGGCTCCTCGTTATCGGAATCATGCTGATCGCCGCAAACTTACGAGCCCCGATTACAGCGGTCGGCTCTTTAATTAATGATATCGTCGACGACTTACAACTCTCAAATGCGGTCGCCGGTTCCATTACGACGATTCCGTTACTCGCGTTCGCCATCTTCTCACCGTTCGCTCCGAAAATTGCACAGCGATTCGGATTAGAACGAACGATTTTTTACTCGATGATCGCGTTAACGATCGGGATTTTCATTCGCTCGACTTCTTCTATCGCGCTACTATTTGGTGGAACGATTTTGCTCGGGTTAGCCATTTCAATCGGGAACGTATTACTTCCAGGTTATGTGAAATTAAAATTTCCGCATAAAATCGGATTAATGACCGGCTTATACGCTGTCTTTATGAATATTTTTGGAGCGCTTGCATCAGGAATTAGCGTGCCGTTATCAAATGTCGGTTCTCTCGGTTGGCAAGGTTCACTTGCAGTATTCGGCGGGCTTTCTTTACTCGCAACGATCGTTTGGATGCCTCAACTGAAACAAAATATCGTTCCACCGAAAGTGACGTCACAAGAGAAAAAACCTTCACTCCTCAAATCACCACTCGCTTGGGCTGTAACGCTATTTATGGGGACACAATCTTTACTCTTTTACACGATTGTCGCTTGGTTACCGCCGATGCTTCAGACGAAAGGGTACTCACCTGAAAGTGCTGGATGGATGTTGTTTGCTGTACAAATGACGATTGTACCTGTCACGTTCATCGTGCCGATTATCGCTGGTAAAATGAAAAATCAATTCGGATTAGCAATTTTTACCACGCTCGCTTTCGCAACAGGCATTATTTTCTTAATTATTAATGAGCCTGTTCTCATTCTTCCTGCTGTTATTTCACTCGGGATTGGAGCGGGTAGTGCGTTCAGTTTAGCGATGATGCTGTTCACATTGCGCACGAATACGGTAGACGAGGCAGCTCAGTTATCCGGTATGGCACAGTCTGCGGGTTACTTACTCGCCGCGACAGGTCCCGTCATCTTCGGGAAAGTGTACGACTTAACATTAGATTGGGACACTTCTCTCTACATTTTACTCAGCATGACCCTCATCATTTTATTCGCAGGGCTTTATGCGAGTCAGTCGAAAACAGTTTAATCGCCAAAAAAAGAGTCCACCGTTCAAAATGAACGATTGGACTCTTTTTTAATGTTATTACTCTGTAACACCGACTTCATATAATTTGAGATCAGATGTTGCGTCAATTGTATAGTTCGCTACACGTTTGTTCACTCCGTGAATCGCGTAACGGTAAAGTGTCGGTGCTACTGGTACATCTTCTACCATAAGCTCTTGCCACTTGTTGTATACGTCACGACGGAAGTCTTCATCGAATGCTGCTGGAGAGTTCCCCTCTTCTAAAAGCTTGTCGTTTTCTTCACTTGTGTAACGTGTGTAGTTAAATTTCGCTGTACGTCCGTATAGACCTTCTGGATCTGGGTCTGTACCTGTTCCCCAAGCTCCTTGATAAATGTCGATATTCGGATCGTCTTTTTCAAGCATGTCGTAGAATGAGTTAAACTCATGTAAACGACCGTTCGTTAATTGAACTTTAAGGCCGACGTCTTCCCAGTTTTGAATATATGCTTGTGCAAGTGGTTCAGCAATATCTCCGCCTGACATCGAAGCGAAGTTTAAGACAAATTCATTGCCGTCCGGATCTTCACGGAAACCGTCGCCATCTACGTCAACGTATCCCGCTTCATCTAACAATTCCTTCGCTTTTTCAGGATCGTATGAACGTCCTTCGTTGCTTGCGTCATGGAATGTGTCGAAGAATGGAATAACGAGTGTCGTAGCTGGTGTACGTAACCCGTAATAGAATTTTTGAGCGATTGCTTCGTTGTTCAATGCATGCCACATCGCTTGACGTACACGCTTGTCTGCTAATTTAGCATCTGGATCTAGAACGTTTTGTTTCGTTTCTTCATCCCATTTTCCTAATTTAAATCCGATATACGTGTATGAGTTTTGAAGTGTCGCAAGTAATTCTGCGTTTTCAATATCGACCATACGCTCGTATTGATCTGTCGGTAACTCTGGTGCTACATCAATGTCGCCACGTTTTAACGCGTCGATTGCAGATGCGACTGAAACAACTTTTAACACGACGTTTTTAAGTGCTGGTTCACCGCGCCAGTAGTCGTCGTTACGATCGTAAAGAACAGACTCTCCTGGTACGATTTTCGATACTTTGTAAGGTCCGAATCCAATCGGTGACGTACGGATTTTCTCTGAAGAAACGAGTTCATCCATCGTCAATTCACCTTTCGTTACATCACCTACGTAATGACGTGGTGTCGCTGTATCCCAAATTCCTTGAAGCAATGAAGGTGCAGGCTCTTTGTACGTAATCGTTAACTCTTTATCGTTAATGATTTCGATACCTGAAATTGTTTCTGCTTCACCGTTGTGGTATTCTTCCATTCCTTCTACGTTTTCAATCATGAAAGTGTAACGAGTCCCTGTATATTCTGGGTGACCGAGCAACTCATAAGAGTAAAGTAAGTCCGTCGATTTTACAGGCTCACCGTCGTGCCAGTTTACACCGTCACGAATTTTAATCGTGATCGTTTTGTTATCTTCTGATAACTCGTACTCTGCTGCCCCTGTATTCGTAATCATATAGTCACCGTCACGGTCGAATAAGTTCTCATCGAACCATTTCATCACATCAGCATCTGGCTTCCCTTCGTAGAACACTTTATTCAATGTTCCTTCGAATGGTGAATCCGAAATTAAACCGACTGTTAACTCACCGTCTTTGATGACTTCACCGTCGTTGCTCGTCGTTTGTGGGAATTGTGCTTCCACATCTTCAACGAACAATTCATCTTTGCCTTTTCCTTTGTCTTGATCCTTGTCTGTCTTTTTCGCTTCGTCATCGCCGCCACCACATGCTGCTAACAGCAATGTGAGTGCCATCATTAAACTAGCGAAAAGAAAAAACCTTTTCTTTGACATATGATCTACCTCCCTTTTATTTTACGCTAAGCGTTGTCTTGCGTCGGATGCACGTTTCACCGCTTGTCCGACATAATTTATACACAACATCATTACTAAAATAAGCAATGCTGCCGGTAACCATACCCACCACTTCGTTGAGATAACGTCCGGGTTTTTCGCAAGTGCAATTAACGTTCCGAGAGATGGCGTCCCTGTCGGAAGACCGAACCCTAAGAATGTCAAACCTGTCTCAAGCCCGATATTACCTGCAAGCGTCAGTGTCATGTTCACGATTACTAAAGAACTTAAGTTCGGGAACATTTCGAAGAGCATAATTTTCCAATCCGGTGTGCCGAGCGTTTTCGATGCATTAATGTAATCGAGTTCGCGCTCTGCTAGCCCTTTCGACCGAATCAACCTAGCTTTACCAAACCAGGAAAACACACTCATAATGAAGATGAAACTCGCCACGGAATAATCCGGTACGATTACGACGAAGACGATGATGAACATTAACGATGGCAAGACCATTAAAAAGTCAATGATCCGCATAATAATGTTATCGACGATTCCACCGTAATACCCCGCGATCAAACCGACCGTCAAACCGTAAATCGCTGCAAGTAATGTGACGGCGATTCCGATTGTGAAGGAGTTTCGCGCTCCGAGCATAAGTTGTCCAAATACATCTCGTCCACCATCATCCGTCCCTAACCAATTGTCCGTAGATGGACTATTGTAAGCATTAAAAACATCTACACGCTTTACTGAGGCTTCGTCAATAAATAGCGGCGATACGTAAGCTGTCATTAAAATGACGGTAAGTAGAATGAATGAGACGAAGGCGACTTTATCGCTTTTAATCTCACGCCATACCACTTTCAGAAAAGATGGGTTATTTTTCTTTTCTCTCGCCATGAGCTCTCTTTTTTCTTCAAGTAGCTGTTGTTCTAATTCTTTCATTGTTCATCGTCCCTCCTCTTATCCTATTTATTAATCAATTCGAATACGTGGGTCCACGATACTTAAAATAATGTCTGAAAGCATCGTTCCGACAATAACGGCCGCTCCCGAAATCATGACGAGTGCCGTTACGACTTGGAAGTCACGTAACATAATAGAGTTTAAAAATAGTTGTCCGAGCCCGGGATAACTGAAAATCGTCTCGATAAAAATCGAACCTCCAATTAAACCCGTGATCTCGTAACCGAGGAATGACGCGATTGGTAAAAGTGAGTTACGCAAAATATGGCGTGTATACACACGGTTTTCCGGAACTCCTTTCGCCCGTGCTGTTTTAACGAAATCTTTAAATTTCGTATCGATAATGTCGTTACGTAAATATTGAATCGTGCTGTACGTCATGAGTAGAGCTCCTGACAATACAGGTAACACTAAATGTTTCGCCTTACTCATGTAGTAATCAATCGTTCCACTTTCCGCTCGTATGTCGACACTTCCACCGATTGGGAACCAACCGAGTTGGAAACTGAAGACGAAAAGCATTAAAAGAGCGAAGACGAACATCGGTGTAGCGAATGAAACGTAGTTATAGGTGACGATTAATTTATCCGCCCAGGAGTCTTGCCACCTTCCCGCGATAATCCCGAGCGGAATCGCGATGAGATACGTGACGATTAATGTAACTCCAGCTAGTAACAACGTATTTGCTAACCGATCTTTCAACAGTACGGTAACCGGTTGTTTATGCGTATAAGACATTCCGAAATCGCCTTGAACTGCTTTGCCGATCCAACGGCCGTACTGCTGATACCACGGATCGTTCAAACCGAATTTTTCACGAATTTTTTCCTCTTGTTCAGGCGAGACGTTCGGGTTGTTTTGGAACGCTCCCGTAACAGCGTCTCCTGGCATTGCAGATGCGAGGAAGAAAATGATAATACTAAGTAAAATTAATTGCGGAATCATGACGAGTGAACGTCTCAAAATGAATTGAATCATTTATTCGTACCTCCTTGCAATGCGACAGAGTGTGTATCCGTTAACGGCTGTAAATCGTACACTCGACCGTGTTCATCGTAATAAGCATCATGTTGCTCTCGATATAGTCGGTTCACTTCCTCACGCAAAGCTTTTTTATCCATGCGTTTTTCTGGTTCCATTTCTGGAATAGCCGCAAGTAAGCGTTTCGTGTAAGGATGTTGTGCATTTTCAAAAATGTCATCGCGCGTTCCTTCTTCTACGAGACGACCGTTATGCATAATGCCGAGTCGGTCACTCATGTGACGAACGATCCCTAAATCGTGAGAAATAAATAAATACGTTAAATCAAATTCTTCTTGAATATCTTGCATAAAGTTCAACACTTGCGCTTGAACGGAAACGTCAAGTGCCGAAACCGGCTCATCTGCGATAATAAGTTTCGGATTGAGCGTTAAAGCGCGCGCAATGCCGATTCGTTGACGTTGACCACCTGAGAACTGGTGGGGGTATTTATAAATCGATTCTGGAGTTAATCCGACACGTTCAACGAGCTCCTGTACGCGAAGCAATTCTTCTGTCGGTGACAAACGCTCAAAATTTCGAAGCGGCTCAGCGATAATGTTGAGAACGTTTTTCCGTGCGTTTAATGATGAATACGGATCTTGGAATACCATCTGAATATCTTGAATGTACTTGCGACGGTCGCGACGTTTCAAGCTCGCGAGATCTTCGCCTTCAAAAATAATTTCGCCTGCTGTGACAGAGTTCAATCCGATAATGGCACGACCTGTCGTCGTCTTACCGCAACCTGATTCGCCGACGAGCCCGTAAGTTTCTCCTTTTTCAAGCTCGAAGCTAACGCCGTCAACAGCGCGTACGTGGTCTTTCACCGTTCGGAAAAAACCGCCACGAATCGGATAGTGTACTTTTAAATTATTCACTTTAAGTAGTGACATCGTTCATCTCTCCTTCCTTCTCTTCAGGAAAGTAGAAATGCTTATAGCATGTACAACGAACGAAATGGTTCGGTTCTACTTCTTCTAATGTTGGATTTTCAACGTGTGCACTTTCTGGAATCCACGCGATACGCGGTGCGAAACGACAACCTGTTCGATCTAAGTTTTGCAAACCTGGCACGACGCCATCGATAACGTGTAAGCGCTCTTTTCCACCTGTATGAGAAGGAAGAGAGTTTAACAATGAACGTGTATACGGATGGAGTGGATTGCGGATGAGCTTCGTCACTTCTGCAATTTCTACAATTTGACCCGCATACATGACCGCTACACGATCTGCCATCTCTGCGACGACACCTAAATCGTGCGTAATTAAAATAATTCCCGAATCCATCTCACTTTGAAGCGCTTTCATTAAATCCATGATCTGTGCTTGAATCGTCACGTCGAGCGCTGTTGTCGGTTCATCCGCGATAAGTAATACCGGATCACAGGCGAGGGCAATCGCAATGACGACACGTTGTCTCATTCCTCCAGACAACTCATGAGGATACTGTTTATACACGCGTTCTTCATTGCGAATTCCGACGCGACGAAGCAATTCCAATGCGTGTAATTTACGATCTTTTTTCGACATATCTTTCATATGATATTTCATCGGCTCTTCAATTTGTGCACCGATTGTTGAAAGTGGGTTCAACGCTGTCATCGGATCTTGGAAAATCATCCCGATCTCTTTCCCACGAATTTTATTCAGTTCACTTAATGATAAATCTAACAAGTTGCGGTCTTGGAAACCGATATGTCCTTCAACTTTCGTATTTTGCATGTTGTGAAGACCTATGATTGAAAGCGCGAGCGCACTTTTACCACTTCCGGATTCCCCTACGATCGCTAACACTTCGTTTTTACGTACTTGTAAGCTAACATCGTCAACCGCAGCGTGATATTCACCTTGAATGCGGAACGAAGTAGATACATTTTCAATGTTTAAAATCGGACGTCCCAACGTTAGTCCCCCCTTGCGTTTCAATTTCTCTTCAATGAATCTTCTACTACTCCATAGAATATGCCTAACACATTCCCACTCTTCTTCCGATTCAGTTAAAAATAAGAAGAAAATGAATACCTTTTATATAACAGGTAATAGCTCACTTCTTAATCTTTAAACACTTCAAAAATTGAATGATGAATCACTCATCTTTCGATTCTATTTTAAAAGAATCTTAACTCTTTTAAAATATATAGCAATCTTCTGAAAATTAAAAGCGGAATGTTTTCGTTTAGGTGAATAACACCTTATTATCTTGCTAACAAATATACTATACAAACAAATGATTCTCAATACTATTTTTCTAAAATACTAAATAACCATTACAAAATCATCCGTTAATGACTTATTTTACATATTGTTCGCAAAATGTTTATTTGTATTTTAGCACTGGAATGCCTACTGTTGCAAGACAGAAATACAGAATCGGAAAATAATTTACATTTTTCTTCATCCATTCGAGTGCTTATCCTGCAGTCGTTAATTACTTTTTAAATATTATAATTATTCTGATAAATGAATTTTATTGAGATATAAAAAAGACTGTTCGAGACATCAGCTTTCACTGAGTTTCGAACAGTCTAGCATTAAATAACGATCTTACTTTTCTTCGCTTTTTCCATAAATCGGTCACTCGACATGTTGAACAATCGTTTCAACGCAATTCCTGCAATGAAGGAAAGAACGATGTACATCGAAATGTAGAACATGTTTTTCCAAACGATCGACCATAAAATCCCTCCGACCGCTTCACGCAACAACGTAATCGCATGAGTGAACGGTAAAAATCGGTGAATTTCTTGGAAGAAGTCTGGTGCCATTTGGACAGGGAACGTACCACCCGATCCCCCGATTTGCATGACGAGGAGAACGACAGAAAATACTTTTCCTGTATTTCCGAAAATGGATACGAGCGTGTACACAATCGTAATGAATACTGTACTAATGAGCATTCCGAGCAATACGAACATCAATTTATCGACGACGTAGGTGCCCATTATAAAGATGTCTCCAATGGTTACAATAGCTGCTTGGATTATTCCGATTAAAACGAATAAAATCCAACGCCCGAAGTACGCTTCGTAACTCTTATAGTTTTCTTTATCATCGACATCCACTTTCAATCCTGAAACGAGCAACAGTCCCCCAACCCATAATGCGAGCGTCGTATAAAATGGGTTCATTCCTGAACCGTAGTTCGGAATCGGGTACAATTTATGTTCGTCTAAGTTGACAGGTTCTGCGAAAAATTCACTGACCCGCTGGGGATCATTACGTAAAAAGTCGATGAGCTCATCCAAGTCGCCTTGTTCTTCCAATTCGCGAATTTTCGTAGCGATATCGAGTGTCGCTTGCTTCGCATCTGGGAAGTGCTCTTCTACTTTATCTAACTTTTCACGACCTTTATCAATTGCTTCATCAACTTTCGTCACCGTATCTCGCATTTTCGGAACAGTTTCATCGACGCGGTCGACAATTTTGTCGAGACGGTCAACACTTGAATGCGCGCTTTCAAACATATCGTCGAACTTTTTGCGCATATCTGTATCGACATAATTAGCAGAATCTAATAAAGATTGTTCTAAATCGTACGCGCGACGGTCGATATTGTCGAGCGTCTCTCCGATAGAAGCGGTCGTATCATTTAAACGTGCGATGAAATCATCGATCGAGCTCTTGAAATCATCTAAATCCCGCTTCAATTTTTCAATACGCTCTACTTCTTTATCGAAAAACTCAATTTCATCGATGCGATCCATTAAATCTTGTACGGAATCTTGTAGACTCGTCACCGTATCGACTGTATTACCGACTTGATCAGATAAACGTTCCATTAAACTAATTAAACGTTTCGGATTTTTCAATTGGTCTTCAATCGCTTCGACGAGTTTCGTATTGAGTAAAGAAAGTTCGCGTAGCTCGTCCATTTTCTCTTCAATATCTTTTTTATGTGATTCTAAATACTCGGTCGTACGTTTAATCCCTTCATCAATTTTATCTTCGCCGTACACTTTTTCTTCTTCAGGCTCTGCAGCTTTTACTGTCGTCGCGAACAAACTGCGGCTTTCTTTCGCTGCTTGTTTGTCATCTTCTTTGTTTTCTTCTGCAGGTTTTCCCTCAGGAGTTTGTTCCGGCTTTTGTTCTGGCTTTGACTCTTCTGGTTTTTCCGTCGGCTTTTCTTCAGGTTTACTTTCTGGTTTATTCTCTGAAGGTTTTTCTTCCGTCGGTTTCTCTTCTGGTTTTTGCTCTGGTTTCTCCTCAGGCTTTTGTTCTGGCTTCGTCTCTTCTTTCGGACGAATTTCAGACGTTACGAGCTCATGGAACTCACCGATCGACACGACGAGCATTTCCGTCTGTGTAAGCAAGCCTTCTTTTTTCATAATCCAGCCTGTTTCATCTTCTATTTTCGCTTTATTTTCTTTCAGCATTTCTTCTTTTTGTTTCAAGACGGTTTCTTGATACACTTTTAAGTCCGCTAATTTTTGCTTATCTTGTTCTAAAGCGATTTGTTTTTCGTTTTTTACGAGTTCGTCATTCACTTTGTCGAATGTGTGTAAACGGCCAACTTCACGACGCAACGTGCGCAGTTCTGACAACAACGCATCCATCTCTTCCGCACGTTCCGTTAAATCAGCAATCGGATACGCTTCTTTTTCATCTGGTTTTTTCTCAAGTTGATGCTCGTACGCTTTCATAATGAGTAAGCGGCGGTCTAAATCGTTACGGACACGCGTCGCTTCAATCGTTTTTTCACGCAATAATAACTGCGTCGCTAACAATTCTGATTTTGAAATTTCTTCCGTTTTCCAACGTTCAAGTTGCGGCACTAATGTCGTTTTCAAATACGGATGAACCGGTTGATTGCGTGGATCAGGTGATTCTGCTTCCTCTTCTTTTTTCAAACGTTTTTTCGTTTTTTCCTGTTCGACAATCGTCGGATCTTCTGGCGTTGACCACGCCGCTAAATCTTTATACGTTTCTCTTAATTCTTCCAATAAATCGATGCGGAAATCGACGACGTTCAAAATGACGTCTTCTAATGAAGTTAAAATACTTGCGATCGCTTCATCCATTGCTTCTAACGTTTCTTTCATCGCTTGAACTGTTTGTAAATCAAGTAATTTTCCGTCTTTCAAATCTTCGATATATCCATCGATGTCATATTGTAAGCGCAGTAGACGGTCTTTTTGTTCATCGAGACGGTCCATAATTTTATTTAGACGCTCTTTCTCTTTCAAGCTCGCATCCGTATCTTGTAAAAACTCAATCAATTCATCTAAACGGTCTTTACCGTCATCGATACGATCTTGTTGTTTTTCGAGCGATTCAATTAAGCGGTCGACATCTTGTTCACGGTCCCGAATTTTGTCTGTCGTATTCGGAATATCACCGACCGTTTCGCTCACTTTGACGAAGTTATCAGAAATGCGATCTAACGTTTCGTGCAATGACTCTTGACTATCCGTCAAACGTTCGCGTAAACGTTCATTCGAATCTCTCGCATCTTCCGCCACTTCCCCGACACGGTCAACCGCATCGTATGAACGAGTAATCGCAGACTTCGCACGGTCTAAATCGCGGTCTGCTGTATGCATGAGCGATTCGATTTCAGGTAAATTCTCTTCTAATTCAAAAACAGCATCTCGCACTTTTTGAATCGAATCGTAATTGTCTTCCAAACTAATCCCTAGATCGTTGAACGCACTCATCATCGTTTTATTCACTTCTTCAACGAAATGACTTTGAATATTTTCGACGATGGCACTCGCTCCAGAACCTGCGACTTTTGGCGAAATTGCGTTCACTTTTTCGTTAATATAGTAATCGAGGACGGGCTTTTCAATATCATCGGTAATGACACTCGTTAAGTTTTCAGTGAAATCTTCCGGAATTATAATAGCAGCATAATAATCTCCGTGTTTTACTCCGTGAATCGCTTCATCTTTCGTTACGAACTTCCAACCGAGCTTATCGTTTTTGGCGAGGCCGGAGACGACGTCATCTCCGATATTCAATTCTTTATCCTCTACGACTGCTCCTACGTCTGTACTGACGACAGCGACCGAGACACCTCTCGTATTCGCATACGGATCCCAAGATGCAGCGATGTTGAGCCATGCATATAAGGAAGGTAAAAACATCAACGCTACGATCACAATGATCGATGCAGGGTTTTGCACGATGTTTTTTAAATCCGTTTTAAATATATGGAAAATATTTTTCATATCGATCTCCTCATCTTCAATCATTCCATTACTAACATGTAAATCGAGTCTATTTGAATGGCTATCATTTTACATGAATTAATGAATAAAAGCCATTGAACACATATACTCATTCTTTTTATTTGTTATTTCTAAATATTAATATAAACAATAATATCCTCATAAAAATTGGCTAGTATAGAGTCCGTGTTACTCTGACTCTATACTAGCCAATTCGCTAAGTACTCTTTTCGTTTTGGAAGATTTATGATAAGTATGCTTTCTCTCTTCTATTTATAGAAGACATTTCATATTATGAATTAAGTAATGTTGGTAAATAAAGTGAAAGACTTGGGATATATGTGATGAGTAATAAGGCGATGAAAGAAGCTAATAAAAATGGCCAAATCGCCTTTATGAGTTTCGGTAAAGGTACATCTGATAACGACGATGCGATATACAAACCTGAACCGACAGGAGGCGTTAATAAACCGATTGTTAAGTTAATACTAATAATAACACCGAAATGAATCGGATCGATTCCATATGCCGCTAAAAGTGGAGTGAAAATTGGAACTAAAATAATGAGTGCTGCAATTCCATCCATAAACATACCGATGAAAAGTAAAAACAAGTTAACAATTAATAAAAAGAGTAATGGATTATCTGTTAAAGTTACCATCCATTGAGCAATCTTTTGCGGAGCTTGTTCAAACGATAACATCCATCCAAATAAACCAGCCATCGCAATTAATAATGTGATCACTGCTGTTGTCATAACAGTATTCGAAAGTATTTGTGGTATTTTTTTTAAGTTAAGTTCTCGGTAAAAAACGCCCCCTACGAAAATAGCGAGAACACAAGCTATGGCCGCTGATTCTGTCGCTGTAAATGTTCCGCTCAAAATACCAAAAATAATCGTAATCGGTACGAGCAACGCTGGAATGACTTTAATGAAGGATTGTAATACTTCCATCACTTTCGCACGCTCTTTCACAGGCCAACTCTCTTTCATTCCAATAAGCGCAATGAGTAAAATAAACATGAGCGCTAAAACGATGCCAGGCAATACACCAGCCATAAACATCGAACCGATAGAAACTCCAGATCCAACACCGTAAATAATAAATAACATACTCGGTGGAATAATCGGACCTAAAAGCCCTGCTGCTGCTGTCGTCGCTGCACTAAACTCTCTTGAGTATCCTTCTTTTTCCATCGAAGGAACCATCGTCCGACTCATCATCGCAATTTGGGCGGTCGCTGATCCAATAATAGATGCTAGTAACATATTCGCGACGACGTTAACATAAGCGAGTCCGCCTTTAAAATGACCAATAAACTTTTGAGCGAACTCAATGAGACGTTTCGTAATTCCACCACTATTCATCAATTCGCCTGCTAACATAAACAACGGAATCGCGAGCAGTCCATAGTTTTCCATTGCGGAATACAATCGTTGAGGAGCTGTATCGATTAAACCTGCTGAACCAGAAGCGAAAATATAAACAATAGTCGTCATACCGAGCACAAAAGCAATCGGTACATTTAATAGAAGGAATATTGCAAAGGCGATTAAAGCGATCATCATATTACTTCACCTCCGCTTTATACATTGCGACTTGAATCCATTGAGATAACACGTGAATAAACATAAAAGTGAAACTGATCGGTATACATAAATACGCATACACTTTTGGCCATTTTAATGTGCTTAATTGTTGGACGGCAATGTTTGGTGATGTTAACCATCCGATGGATATCCATAGCATAAAGCCGATGAATGCTAACAGTAATCCTAAGCTAATCAATTCGACTATTTTTTTCGTTTTTCCACGCAAAGCGTCTGTCAGCATCGAAACAGATGGTGATACTTTCTTTTTAATCCCCATACTTCCTCCGATAAAAGTAATCCAAGCTAATGAAAATAAAGCTAGCTCATCAGACCAAATGAGTGGCTTTTCTAAAATGTAGCGGTAGAGTACCCCTAAAGATAATGTCAACAAAATGACTGCTCCAAACAGCATAGCGATCGCCTGTTCAATGCGAAAAACGAAATCGCTTATTTTTTGAACTGCTTTCATCGTCGTTCCACTCCTTTTTACTTTACATACAAGAAAAACGAAGCACATTTGATACTCGAGGCGCTTCGCTTCTCTTTCTTACTACACCATTTGCAAAATCGCTACCGCTGTTTTGTTGGAAATAGCGATCAATCGTTTAACGATTTTTCGATGAATCGTTTAATAATATCTGATTTCTCTGAGTACTGTTCGCGGACAGATGTCGTCGCTTTTTCAAATGTTTCAGGTGAATCGAATGTCGAAACTTCTACGCCAAGCTTTTTCAATTCTTCTAAATTTGTCGCTTCGCGAGCAATTGCTTCATCCGCCCCCCAGTCAACTGCGTTTTTCACTGCCGTCTGAACAATCTTTTGCTCCTCTTCTGATAAACCGTCAAAGATTTTACTGCTCATGACGACAACTGTTGGGAATGTCATATGATTCGTCAATGTTAAATAGTTTGCATTTTCATAATACTTCTCTGTCATTAATGCATCTAAATCGATATCCATTCCATCAATAACACCTGTTTGAAGTGATGTATACACTTCTGGAAGTGGCATAGCTGTTGGACCTGCTCCTGTTTCTTCCCAGAAGCTTTGCATCGCTGGGCTACCAATAATACGCATTTTCTTACCTTTTAAATCTTCTTGTGATTCGATAAATCCGTCTTTCGATAAAATATGACGATTACCTGCAAAAGCAAAATCTAAACCGACTAATCCTTGTGAGTTTAATTCACTCAACATTTCTTTCACTTCTTCAGATTCGCGC
The DNA here is from genome assembly GCF_042675605.1 of Savagea faecisuis. NCBI lineage: Bacteria > Bacillati > Bacillota > Bacilli > Caryophanales > Caryophanaceae > Savagea > Savagea faecisuis. The sequence continues at coordinate 19,244 of NZ_JBHTJF010000043.1, read as the reverse complement.
ATTTTCACCGCTTCTGATAAGTCTTCAAAAACAAACGGCATAAACCAACCGTTCAATGATTCTTCTCGTGTACTCATATAAGCATTCGTTAAAAATCCGAAATCGAGGGTTCCTGTTTCTAATTGTTGTACCATATCTGCTTCTAGACCTAATGACGCCGCTGAATAAATAGTAGCTGTCATTTTACCATCTGATAACGCTTCCAATTCTTCTTTAAACTTTTCAGCTGTTTTATGCCATACATGTGTTTCTTGAACGACGTGTGAAATTTTAAAATTATGCTCATTGACACCTGTTGCTGGTTCTCCATTTCCTTTACTATTTGTCGCTTCATTTTTATCACCGCATGCAGCTAAAACGAGCAATAAACTAATCATCACGACGATCAACCAATTTTTCTTCATCATCCATATCCCTCATTTACTTTATATTTTAACGAATGGCTTTAAATTCTCCCGTTACTTGTTGTTGTCCATTATTCTCTTCCAATTGTTCACGACGTTCTAAATCGAATCGTTCCATAATTGGAATATCATTCACAGAGAATAAATAACTATCTAACATTGCGTGATGCTCTGACCATGCCCAGTTTGGCACAACGAAGTAATCACCTTGTTTCCAGTCGAAACGAATGCCATTGATCACCGTATATCCTTCACCGCGATGGACGTGGTAAATCGTTGAATGTGTATGACGTTGCGCTTTCGTACTAAATCCTTTCGGCAAATGTTGCATACGTGTGCCCATCGTTGGATTCGCTGTTTTTCCAGTGGATGGATTAATATATTCCACTGCATATCCTTCATATTCATCTGGATCGAAATTCATCAATCCTTTAATGGCATCCGTCGTGCGCGACCATTTGTAATTCGCTAATGGCGCGACATCAAAACGCTCATCGCCTACTGGACGAACCATCCCTCCGCTATAACGAAGTTCCGAGAAATTATCCGGAACATTCGGTTGCTGTAAACCATCTTCATATGGCTCAAAGAATGTCCCACCAATTGAATAAATGGTTGGAATATCTAACGCGTCCATCCAAATCATCGGTTCATCTCCGACATGACCATGTCCGTGCCATAAATTTTTTGGCGTAATTAAAAAATCTCCTTCTTCCATATAGACACGTTCTCCTTGAACGATTGTATAAGCACCTTTTCCTTCTGAAATGAAGCGTAAAGCGCTTTGAGTGTGACGGTGTGAAGGCGCTTCCTCTCCTGGTAATAAAAGTTGAACCGCAGCATACAATGTTTGTGTCGTCGACGCCCACCCCCACGGTTGACGATAAGTTAAACCTGGATTTTGGAAATAAATTGCGCGACGTTCTCCCCCGCGTTCAGGAGTGAAAATTTCTGAAGCTTCCATTAATTTTTTCTTTAATAATTCTCCGCTCCATAAATACGCTTCCGCTTGAGGACGTGGATTTTTATTCATAATTTCTGGAATCGCTTCCCAAAGTGGTCCTAAGTTATACTGCTGAATGTCTTCAGTAAACTCTTTTACGACGTTACTTTTCATAAACTGCTGAACATCTTGCTTATTTTCACTCATTTTATTCTCTCCTCATTTTTATTATTTTTTCATTTCTACAAGAAGAAGAGAGTAAGTAGACCTCGGATTATGAAGCTACTTACTATCTCGTCTACATTATCGTTCGTTCCATTTACTAATGTTGCGACGAATTTGTTTCAAATGAGTCGCCGCATGCTCGTCGATAAAATGATCAATAATGAAAGCGACTGGCTTGTTTCCGAAGCGTTCGAAATTACGGTGTGGATTTTCTGCTGCTAGCTGCTCATCAGTTAAACCGTTAATTTTTTCTACAACGAGAGCGGGCATCGTTTTTAACGTTTCAAGTTCCGCTCTCCCATTAATGCTCATCGGGTTTGCCACTGCTTCTAAACGCCCTTCATGTTGAAGTCCACGCCCCCACTTACTACCTGGTGTGGCGATGACATTTTCTACTTCGCCCAACCAATACGGAATCGCTTCATTTAAATGAGATAGCACTTGTGCAATCGACCATTCTTCTTCTGAAGGGATGTAAGCAATCACTTCATCATCCAATTTTGACACGACGTCTACAATTTCATTGACATAATTCGTAATCGAATCTATCTTTTGTTGAACGTTCATGCTTAGTTTCCTCCTTGTGCTTTTACACGATTTTCAAGAACACCGACTTTGTCGATTTCGATCGTTACGACGTCTCCATCTTTCAAAAATTGTGGTGGATCCATCGCTACACCGACACCGCCTGGCGTGCCTGTTAAAACGACATCTCCTGGTTTTAACGTCATTAAGTTAGAAAGGAAAGCAACTAATTTTTGAACAGTGAATACTAAGTTCTCTGTATTCGTTTGCTGACGTACTTCACCATTTACTTTCAATGTAACACCGAGTCCTGATGGATCTGTCAATTCATCACTCGTTACCATCCAAGGTCCAATCGGCGCACTCCCGTCTACACTTTTTCCTTGTAACCATTCGAGTGTACGACGTTGAATGTCACGATACGTTACGTCGTTGGCGATAGAATAACCAGCTACATAATCAAGTGCATCTTCTTCTTTTACGTTTTTCGCTTCTTTTCCGACGATAAATACGAATTCCGCTTCATAATCTAACTGTTCTGAAATCGGATAAAAGGGAATGTCATCTTCTGGCCCGATAATTGTATTTGCAAATTTAGCAAATACAACAGGAAACTCTGGAATTTCTCGTCCCATTTCTAAAATATGCTCACGATAGTTGTGACCGACACAAATAATTTTTTCAGGGTTATTAACGGGTGATAAAAATTTCACTGCATCACGTGCATAAATTAATTTTCGAGTCGTTGCATCTTCTTGGTGTTCTGCAAATGCAATCGCTTTTTTCGCTTCCTCCATCGCTTCTTCTCCACCTTGTAAAAACGCTTCCATATTCGATGGAACAAACGCATTCGCAATTTCTTCATAGCGATATTTATTTTGTGATTGTAAATAAGCTTTATATGATTCATGTAAATCAACGATGATGTTTTCTTCTAAAACAGCGCCAATCGCACGATATCCATTCGTTTCAAAAGTGATTAGTTTCATAAAAGTAGTCCACCTATCCCTATAATTTTTCACTTAACCACTTATAGTGAATTAAGTTCTTTAATAATATAATATGATTCTTTAAATGTCAATATTCTGAATTTTATTTTCCTTCTACTTTGTAACCATGGAATTGATCAATATACGTAAAGTCTAATGAATCACGACTTTTCATAATCGTATCTCGCAATAAAATTGTTTCAGGTGTTTCCGCATGAATTATTTCTCCCCAAATACGTGCACTCGTTTGAACGAATGACGCTCTTGGAATACGCTCTTCTGCATAGGCTTCGAAAGCGTCTTGCAATGTCGCTTTTTCTTTCATTTGTTGTGTTAAATAAGCTGCATCTTCGAAAGCTTGACACGCTCCTTGCGCTAAATATTGGAGCATCGGATGTGCTGCGTCTCCTAATAAAGCAATGTTTCCTTTCGTCCAAGTGTTAATCGGATTGCGATCATACATCGGCCAACGACGTTGACGCTGGATAAAACTAATGGCATGTTGAACACGATCACAAGTCCCTGCAAATACCGTATCCATCTCTTCAGGCGTCCCCCACTGATCAGTTTGTTCAATTTCTGGTCGATACGATTCACTTTTGAAGACGACGACTTGATTGTACAGTTCTCCTTTACGAACAGGATATTGGACTAAATGTAAGTTAGGTCCAATCCACATATAGACATCGTCTAAATTTCCAATGTCACTTCCAATTTCTTCTGTCGGAATCGCACCACGATATGCAACATACTTTGAACAAACAGCTTCATCTTGAACGAATTTTTTTCGTACTTCCGACCAAATTCCATCTGCCCCGATAATCGCTGTTCCTTCATGTACATCTCCGTTAGCACTCGTAACAATAACGCGTTCTCCTTCATCTACAACATTTTTCACTTGTTGATTAGTGACAAGTTCAATGTATTCGCTTTCAGCACATGCATCATATAAGACCTTGTGTAAATCCGAACGATGTAGTACTACATATGGCGCTCCGTATCGCTTTTCATACACTTCTCCTAATTGTAAAGCCGACAATTCTTCACCCGAAAAAGCATCCATAAGAACGAGACGATTTGGAAATACGCCAATTTCTTTAATTTTGTCCATAACACCGAGATCTTGTAAAACATTCGTTGCATTCGCTGCCAACTGAATTCCCGCTCCTACTTCACCAAACTCAGGGGCTTGTTCTAAAACAATTACGCTCTTTTTTTCTTTAGCCATGCCGAGAGCAATCGTTAATCCACCGATGCCACCGCCAACTACGATCATTTTTTCATTCATCACCAACACTCCTTTTCTCTTTATAGAGAACTAGTTTCTCTATTTAGGTAATTATAAAATACTTTTTTAATTTGTCAACTTTCTTTTCAATTGCTTTCTAAATAGTGAGTGGAGTACACTATTTATGGATAATGAGGAGTGAATCATATGAAAATTGTCAAAGACGGCACAACCATTCAATCTTTAGACATTGGACTACGTGTATTAAACTTAATCGCAACGAGTAAGACTCCACTAAGATTTGTCGACATACAAGAAAAGACGCAAATGACAAAAAGTAATTTATATAAGTATTTAAATACTTTACTTATTTCAGGAGTTGTGACGAAAAGTGAAGAATCGGGCTTTTATTACACTGGCCCTAAATTAATTGAATATGGCGTAGAAGCGATTGCCAATCAAGATGTGCACGAAATCATCTCACCATATTTACATCAACTAGGGGCTCAATTGAACACTTCGATTTTATTTGCCATCGCAACTTTCAACGGCCCCGTCATCACGAAAATATGGAGTCCGAATCAATCGATTAATATCGGAGCTCAACTCGGAACGATTTTACCGCCTCAATCCTCTTCAGGTAAAATTTTTCAAGTTTTTTATGAAAATGAAATTTCACCTATTTGGTTTGAGCAAGCTTATGATTTGAGTGAAAAAGAACAGAAAGAAATTTCCGAAAAGAAAGTAGCTTTTTCAAAAGAGCCTTTAATTAAATCAGTCTCTTCTTTTTCAGCCCCCATTCTCTCTTTTAATAAAGAATTAATCGGAACATTGATTGCTGTTGGCTTTTCAGATCAAATTCCAGACTCAATCGACGATGAAAGAACTGAATTGTTTTTAGATGTTCAACAATCTATATCTAAACAGTTTGGATACCATTCTAAATAAAGAGTCTAAGACTAAACCTCTGATAATCTCCAAAAAACGCATGAAATCAAAGTTTTAACTTTTGATTTCATGCGTTTTCTAGTTGGAAAATCTTATTTTTGAAAATTAATTTTTAAGTTATGCCTCAATGTCTTTTAACAATACAGAAATTTAATTCAATAGTCCTTGAAATAAAAGGACTTTAGTTATATAATCTATTTATCTATAGAACTACTTTGAAGATTATGCCTATTATCCTAATCAATGTAGTCTATAGAAGTCTCTTAATCTCTTTTTGAACCCTTAACCTATTTTAACTTATTTCGTTTCCCGGGAATAAGTCCTCCTACTCTGGCAGGTTAGGGGCCTTTTTATTTTCTTGTACGTCTACTTCTCTTTCTTCCTCTTTCAAACAAACGTTAAACATTGATAGATCAACCTTTATTAACATAAAATCCTTTCTTCCAATAGCTCTCTTCTATTATATAGATCATCCTTTTACCTAAAAACGTCCTAATAACCCTCTTTTTTACTATCACTTTTAATCTTTTTTAATGCATTTAAAAAAACTTAGATGTCAGACCTTTAGTCCCACACCTAAGTTTCAATGTCTTATTACTATTTTCTTTTTGCTTTATCTTCGAATGTCGCTTGCTCAATCGTCTCTCTTACAGAAATAGGAGTTTGAACATCGATGGAATGGTAAAACCAGAGCCATGTTTTTGGAAATAATAGAAACTGTTGCGAACCATCCTCATGTGCGACAAGCGCTGGACGATCTGTTTCATAAACGACTTGCTCTACTTCTAACATTCTTTCCTTCAACTTGTCGAGATCTTGTTGTTTCGTCTTTTCAAAATAAGCAGTGGCCGCTTCTAAATCGACGACTTCAATTTTTAATTCACGGAAAAAGGCGACTTGATCATCATCACGAATGGTTTGTAATATCGGATCTCCCGTATGTTTAAATGTCGTAATACTATTCATATAAAAGTGTCCCCCGATCATGAAGACAACGATAAATGCTGCAATCCAACCAAACTCTCGTTTCAAAGCTACTCCTCCTTTATTTCTACTATCGCTAACATACGAATCCTTTGTGTAGTTTTTGTGTAATTTGTGAAATTGTCAACAGATGTTCAAATGTCTGTCCTCTCCCTTTTTATGTAATTGGTATGGGAGATTTAGTTGACCTATGCTATTATAAATAGTGTCAATATAAATTTGGCAAATATCGTAAAAAAAGGAGAAATGAGATGAAACAATTTTGTACAAATTGTGGGACTGCTTTGGAGCCTGACATGAAATTTTGTTCCTCTTGCGGACAACCGATTTCATCATCTGAACAAGACAACACACCTCCTGAACAAACGCATCATGAACAACATACAGAGGCGTTAGGAGACGAAAGTGTGCAAGCAGAACGTCCAGAAGAAGTAGTAGAAACTACTCCTACTGCATTAGGAGACGCTCCACCACCTCCTATTCCTGTCGATCCTCCTGTTTCAAAACAAGCACCACCCATTATCGAACAACACCAGGCTGAACAGCCGAGTACACCACCCCCTGTTCCACCAATTCCACCTCAACAATCGATGACGAAAAAACCGATGTCGAAAGGTGCGAAAATTGGAATAGGCATTACAGTAGCTCTCGCTGCGGTCATGATCGTTGCTCACTTTATCGTACAAAGCATGCTCGATCCGATGAAAAAAATCGACCAAGTCGTCGCAGCGTATGAAGCGAAAGATGAAACGATGTTCAATCATTTAACAGTAAAACAAGGCATCATTTACGAACCGCAATCATTTTTTCAATATTATGACAGCCAAAATTTTACGAGCAATGAGCTGAAACGTAAACTGCTTCAAGCGTTAAGTATGACGAACAATGACTTTTATGCCACGGTGAACGATTCGAATGGTGAAACATTCGGCTATATTGAACCGAAAAAATGGTTCATTTACGATACGATCGACATCGTACCGAACTCGTACGCATGGCAAGCGAATACCGATTTTCCATCGCTAAAACTCAATGTGTACGGAGAAGAATATACATTGACGGATGAACTAAAAACAGTCGGAACATTTTTAGTCGGGCGATATGAAGTAACTGTCCAAGCAGATGACATTCCGTTCGGCGAAAAAGAAACAACCTATCCCATTACGATTACACCGTCTGGTGAATGGGAAGAAACTTTTTCATCTGAACAATTCGGCATCGTCTTACAAACGAATATTCAACACGAATTAGACCCTGGAACACTCACTTTACTCGTAAACGGAGAGAAATCTAGCTTCTCTTGGAAATCATTAGATGATCTTTTAACGATTCCGTTTTTCAAAAGTAATCAACCAGTCAAATTACAACTTGAATTAGAACGTGAAGGGGAAACGATTCAATCTGCTGAAGTGACGGTCGACGGTGAAAATCCTCACTTCGTCGATGTTAGCTTCGATTCAGCATTGCTTCAAAAAGTATTCCCAGCACGCTTTACAGCACAAGAAGCAGAACAATTCATTACGAATTTCCGAGAAGATTTCGAAACGGGATTAAACTTCTCAAATGCAAGTTACGTTTTAGAATATTTCCCACCTAACTCGAAAATTCAACAAGAATATGCAAAATTCGTTAACGGTACAGCACCTAGCGCTGTGTACAACTTCTATCGTTTCGATACGTCGCTCTTATCACAAACCGATACGACATTCGTCTTCACTTCAGTAGAAGCATTTGACTTCTATGATGGCAAAACGACGAAATACAATCGAACGAAAGAATACACAGTACAAATTATTGACGGTCAACTGTACATTACAGATATTTCAATTAAACAAACAAATCGATCTTAGGAGGCTAATTCATGCAATATTGTTCAAAATGTGGAAACCCACAACAATCTGGAGCTTTTTGCGGTAAATGTGGAAATCCAATGGGTGAACAAACAGCACCTACGAACCCACAACAACCGAACCCACAAGTTGAAGCTTTAAAACAACAGTCCCAAGTATATTTCCAGTTTTTCATGCGCGTCTTAAAAAATCCGAGCCTTTCCTTCCAAGAGCCTGGACAACATTCAAAGCATAGTTTATTAAACTTACTCGTCCTTCTTTTATCGATGTCATTCGCTATGACGATGCTCATTTACGCACCGACGAGCGAAGTACTATTTTATGTAGGTGAAAGCAGATTAGGATTTTTCTTTAAAACATTTTTCCTCAGCTTATTTTTATTCGTTTTACTTTATGCTCTCGTTATTTTAGCCGTTTCTTTTGCAACATTCGTCAGTGGCAGCGGCTTTCAATTTAAAACGATGTTGGAAAATGTAGGTTCCAATGTTTCTTATTTCATCATCGCCTTTTTAGCAATTGGAGTTTTACGTGTAATCGGCTTACTGCCAACTTTTTTACTCTTCGTTTTCTTAGCAAGTTTCATATTTTTAACGTATCTTTTCCCGTTCTACTTATTGAATCGAACTATTTTATCAGCACAACCAAAATTAGACCCTATTATTACAAACGTCATCTTAATGTTTGCATTAGCTATTGTCTATTATGTATTCACATTGATGATGATTGATCAAGTAATCGCATGGCTACCAAAGAGCGGACCACTACAAGAAATCTTATATGAACTTCAATACCTCTTTTAATTAACATAATAAACGCCCTGTTCTACTCGAATTTGTCGAGAGAATAGGGCGTCTATTTTTTGAAGGATGATTCGTTTATTCATGAGAGGCAACCCACTGAATGACCGGTTCACGCAACTCAATCTCCACTTTATTATAAAATACATTATATTTGCTCACTTTAACGTCCAAAATCGCACTGCCGTCCTCGTGATGGACGTATGTATTTTTATTATCTCGTTTGGCGCGTGCTGTAATGCGTGTCGTTCGCTTTTTAAAATCGGATAATGATTGATCTTTCATATAATCGAGCACGAGTTGTTGTGCTTGCTCATCTAGTTCGAGAGGAGCTCCTACCGCTTCCGCAAACATCGGATAATCATCGCGTTCTAACCCATTAATCATCGCGTCAATTTGCTTCGTTGGCGACGTTACTTTATCCATATATACGTGAATAAAAATAGGCGATAATAAAAGAACGATGATCGCTATTCCGATTCCCCAATATGTCGGACGTTTCCACGATTTTAAAGATGCGCTACAATACGGACACACTTTCTCCGAACGCTTCACTCCTGCTTGACATGTTTGACATACTTTCATTCCCTCTCCTCCTTTGGTTAAATTTTGAAGTTATCCTCTATACTATAACATTTTCCTCCTTTTACAAATGCTTTTATCGCTTTTTATCTGAAAATTTACGTTATTCAATTATTTTTTTCATTCTTTAGACGAAATTTTGTCAAACTCTTTTTCTACTTTAAAATGCTTTTCATTTGTATTTTAGTAGAAAATCTTATAAAATATTTAAGATTTCAACACCATTTCACTACTCTTTTGAAATTAGAAGAAGATTTAATACCTATTTTCTTTTACGAAACTACCTATGTTTCGTATTATTTTTTCCCTTTATATTGGTGATAATGGTCTATTTTGAGGGGGTAACTTTTTCCTATAGAGGAGGGAAAAGATGTTTAAACAAAAGATTACATTACTTCAATTATTGAGTGGATTAATGATCGCTTCGACAATTTTAATATTCGGGAGCGGCCTTGCGGTGAACTACAATGTTACGAACAAGGAATTCGTTTCTCAATCGCTCGATACGAATAAAATGTATGCTTCCAAATTAGCGGATACAGCTGACTTGTATTTGGAAGAGATGATGCAACTTTTACAATTTAGCGCTTCTAAAATTGCGCAAAACTATACAGATGAAAAGACACGACAAAATGAAATCGACCATCTTGCGAATCAAGTGAGAAGTTTTAACTCGTTAACCGTTTTAACGACTGATTATGAAGTGCTCCACACTTCGATCAATAACTCTCACTTACAAGGGTCAAAGCTTCAAACCGAGACAGCGAAAGAAGCGATCGCTGCTCAAAAGCCGTTTATTTCTACACCTTTTGAGACAGTGACGAATAAATTAGGGATTTTTTTATCACATCCGATTTTTCATGAAGATGGCCGTTATTTAGGTGTCGTCGGTGGAACGATTTATTTGAAAGAAAACAATGCGTTACGAACGATTTTAGGAGCGCATTATTATCGAGACGGCTCGTTCGTCTATGTCATCGATCGAGAAGGTTTCATTTTGTATCATGATGACTTTGAAAAAATCGGTTCTAAAGTTACGAACGAAACGATCATCCATCGCATTTCAGAATATCGCAGCGGTGCTTCTCAAATAACAGGGGATGACGGGAAGCGCAGTATCGCAGGTTATGCCAGCATTCAAAAAGCGAATTGGGGAGTCGTTTCAGAACGGCCGTACGCTCAAGTGACTGCGCCTGCAACACACGTATTAAAGCGCACTGCTCTCTCCTCACTACCTTTCATCGTCATTTCTCTACTCATCATTTTGCTCACGGCGAAGTTCATTACGAAGCCGCTCAGAAGTTTAGCGACACTCGTCGAACAAACTTCGCAAAATACGAGTGCGGAAAAGATGAAAAATGTGAACGATTGGTATTATGAAGCACATCAAATGAAACTATCGATCATGAAAAGTATCGGCTCTTTCCAAGAACAAGTGTCGTATTATCATACGAAGTCTGTCGTCGATCCGCTCACAGGGCTGACGAATCGACGCACGATGGACGACTTGCTCGATCGTTGGATTGAAGAGAAAAGTGCTTTCGTCTTACTCATCATCGACTTAGACCACTTCAAAAACGTCAATGATACGTATGGTCACGCTGTCGGAGATGATGTCTTACGCTACTTAGCGAATATGATGACCGAGCTAGTAGAAGGCGAAGACGAAATTTGTTGCCGATACGGCGGAGAAGAATTCGTCATTTTATTCAAAAACAAACCGCTTCCTTACGTCATTGAAAAAGCGGAAACTTTACGCCAACAGTTAGAAGAGACCGATAGTCCGACGGGACATCCGATTACGATGTCTGCCGGAATCGGCGCCTTCCCACTCCATACGAGTGCACCTGCCGAACTGTTCGAACTCGTCGACGAAGCGCTTTATGAATCGAAACGAAACGGACGAAATCGCGTCACGGTCGTCACAGAACAAGAACAATAAAAAAACGTCTGAATGGATTTTTTCCATTCAGACGTTTTTTCGTTCACTTCACCTGACACGCTTCAATAAATGCTTCAAACAACTGATTCGACTGTTCGCCGTCCGCATTGATCGTCAACTCTGGATGCCATTGTACCCCTATCGCAAATGTGTAGTTTGCACTTTCGATCGCTTCGATAATGCCGTCGGATGCCCAAGCTGTCGCATAAAATCCGTCACCTAACTCTTTCACTGCCTGGTGGTGGAAACTATTCACACGAACTGCTTCTTTCCCGAGAATCTCACCGAGCTTCGAGTGCTCGAGCACGCGTATACTATGAATCGGGTAATCGGGCTTCGTCGTCTGGACATGTTGAATCGCTTCTGGAACAGCGCTCGGAATATCTTGAATGAGCGAACCACCCGCTGCAACATTCAACATTTGACTCCCACGACAAATGCCGAACACCGGTTTATTTTTCGCAAGCATGAGCTGCGTTAAAGCGAATTCAAACGCATCACGCTCTGGCGTTAATTCTGAAATCTTTTTATGAGGTTCTTCCCCGTAATAGTACGGATCGACATCATGTCCGCCCGTCAACAATAGACCGTCTATCATGTCTGCATACCGTTCAACATGGTCGATTTCATGCGGCAACATGATCGGCACGCCCCCTGCTTGTTGAATCGCTTCGTTATTCTTTTTATTTAATTCAAAACGCTTATTTTCAATCATTAATGTCGTAATTCCGATAATTGGTTTTGTCATCTCGTCTTCCTCCCATTCGTCTCTTCTATTATTATACAACGCATAAAGGAGAAATGGCATCGTCCTTGAAATTAAAAATAAAAAAAGCGCTGAATTTTTTCAGCGCTTCTTTCGATTATTGGACTTTAAATGTTTGAGGTTGAACGCCAAACTTGTTATGGTCACGTAAATATTTGCCTTCGTTCGTCACTTCAACAACGAGGTTGTTGCGATCCGTCACACGATTCAATTGAATCGTCACTTTATTTTCTGACACTGACATGCTTGTCGCTTCTGCATTTTTAATGTTAAATACGTCCGAAACATCAACATCTTTTTTCACATCTTTATCATTTTCTTTTACCGTCTTTTGTAATAAAAGTAAATCTTCATCGAATGTCAACGTTAATGTTGAATGATTCGAAGCAAGCTCTGCTTTCGTAATCTTCGCTGACGTATTGTCGCGAATCATCGTTGGAACGCGATTTTCTACTAATAATTTTCCTTGTTGGCTCTTCAAGTTAATAACGTCCAACATTGTCGGAGAACCGTTGTCAGCATCTCCTATATTAAATGACCCTTCAGGGAACTTAATACTCACTTTCGTTTGTTGCGCATCTTGGAACGCAATAAGTGCTGATTGTGGCAATTTTTCATCATTTAATTCATATGTTAAAAGATTTGCTGCTTCTTCACTCATGCTAGTAGAGTAGGTAATAATATATTCTAAGCTATTCGTATTCGCTACTATACCTGAATAAATATGGACAACTTTTGGTGCTTCTTTTTCTTCTGGCTTTTCAATACCAGGTGGCAACGTTTCGCCTGGCTTTAATGCTATCTCAAACTCTTCTTCAGAACGCACCATTGCATTACCATATAAATCTGAAACATACCCTTCTACTAGAGTAATTTTATAAGGTTTTGGAATGAGTGGTGTTTCAAATTTAAATATTAATGATTCTTGATCGTCACTTACTTTGATTTCTGTAACTAATTGCTTAATATTGTTATGATCTACAAATTGAAGTAACGCCTCTTGGGTTTTATCAACTTTAATACGCTCATCAAAATGTAATGTCACTGTTTTACGGTCTTCTGATACTGTTACATCAATTACATCCGGAGCTACTGTATCTTTTTTAATTGTAATTTCTTTTACGATGCGTTCGTTTTTCAAATCTGTCGTCGACGTCATCGTATTCGGTTCTACGATCACTTTCGCTTTCATTTCATCGCGTGTACCGAAATAATCTTGACTGATGAGCGCTTCGTACACATTCGTCGTACCGATACGTTTGAACGATACTTTCGTATTGTTCACTGTATTTACTTCTTGTAAATGGGCTTCGAATGTGTCTGACATTAATGGAGTGTTTACTGTTACTTTCACTTTATCTTGACCGATAACTTCTACTTTGTCGAAGTTAGGTTGTACTTTTTGGATGACAGGCGCTGTCACTTTCCCTTTGTATGCACTTGTCATTAAGTTGCCCGCCACATCTTTCGCTCCATCGACAGAGAGGTCGACTACTTCACCCGATGTTAGCACAACTGGTAAGATTGCTTGCTTTTGGTCGTTCGGATTAATTGTCGCTTTTACTTCTTTGTTTTTCACGTAAACTGAAGTCGGTGCTGTACCTAATTTTTCATTAAATGTGACGACGATTTGTCCGTCTTCGTATGCTGCTTCAACAACTTTCGGTGCTTGTTTATCGCTGTAGCTTAATACGTGGCGGTAACGTTCCGACTTTTGAACTTTGCCAGCGTTATCTTTTGCGACTGCTGTAATTGGCTCTACAATGACGACTTTCTCTGACATTTCAATCGACTTCGCAAATTGAAGCACAACTGATTTTCCGTCCGCTGCTGCGAATGCTGCGACTGGATGTTGGTCGTTGAATGAGTAGTTTTTGTACGTTTCGAGTGATTGTTTCGTCATCGGTTGGTTAAATGTTACTTCTGCTTCGACCGAGCTGTTGAAGTTTACTTTTTCAATTTTCGGGGCTTCAGCTACTCCTTGTGTCTCGCTCAAGTATAAAAATCTTGCAAAGTCTCCACGTTTTACGTTTTGGTCCGTTCCGAATTTCGTCGCAGATACACCGTTTGTAATGTTGTTCGCGACCATCGCTTGAACTGCTTCCGCATAACGTTTGTTGACATCGGTAAATTTCAACTCTGGGCTACCTTTTAAATCGTATGCTCTTTGAAGAATGAGTGCCATCTCACCGCGTTTAATCGGGTCTTGTGCACCGAAACGTGTAGCTGATTTACCGCCGATAATGCCTGCTGCTTTTAAAGCGTTTACTTCTGCGCTACGATTTTTAGGCACGTCTGTAAAGCCTGATGCTGGAGCATTTTTCGTATCTAAGTTTAACATTTTCGCAAGCATGACAGCCGCGTCTAAACGTGTAATCGATTTGTCTGTGCCGAATTTTTTATTGCCGATTCCTTGCGTGACATTATTTTGTACTAAGTAATCCACTGCGTCCGTATATTGCTTCGGTACGTCGGTGAAATCTGACGCTGCCATAACCGGTGATACAGCTGATGCGACTAATGCTGTCGTTACAGCAGATGCTAAAAATTTGTTATGTTTCTTCATCTTCCAATCGCTCCTTCAATAAGCATTCTATTTTGATACTTCTTTTCCCATTATTCCCTCGTTCTCTCTTGATAAAACATCAAATGGCATAAGAAGCTATACTCACAATTCTTTTATTATTCCCTAAATTTCCTAACTTCTGAGCATATGCTTTATTATATCTATCTCTAAAACCTTACACAAGCAACAGCTAAAAAATCCCCTCACTTTTCTCGCTTTCTTTCCAGACGGTCAGTATAATTATTGGAAAGGAGGTTTTATCATTGATTAAAAAAATTGTATTATCTACGATGTTGAGTGCTTCTTTACTCATGCCTCAACTCACATATGCAGCAGAAGAGCCGAAAGCACCGATGTTCGACGACGTTTCTCCAGATTATCGATTTTTTGAAGACATTCAACTGTTACTCAATCAATTCGTCATCGAACCCGCATCGAACTTTTATCCATTCCGTCCGATGAATCGACTCGATGTTGCGGTCGGCATCGCCCGTGCGAAAAACTTACCACCGTCCAAACAACCGTCCCAATTTAAAGATATTGACGTGACGACGACGGAAGGACAACTCGTTCAAGCAGTGGCGGATGCTGGGTTAATTTCTGGATTTCCCGACGGCACATTCAAACCGACAAAAACAGTGACGCGCGGTGAGATGGCGCTCTTTTTACAACGTTCGTTTCAATTGATTGAAGGGGAACTGATCCACTTTACGGACATGTCTCCTCGTGTCGCGTCCTATGAAGCGGTACAATCGCTCATCCATGCGGGATATACGACAGGGTTCCCAGATGGCACATTTAGACCAGGTGCTCCACTACAACGTGGGGAAGCCGCACACTTTTTAGCGAAAGCAGTACAAGACTCTTCAACTGGGTTTTACTTACCTGGCTCTTACGTCGCTGGAAAAACGATTCCTTCTGGAGAATATTTGTACGTTTCCATTGAAGAGGAAGGAAAGTTCACATTGCGCCATCGTTCCGAACAGACGCATACTCGTATTACACCAGCGAATGCCCCTTACTACGTAACGATTAAACAAGGGGACCAGATTGAATTTGCGAACGGCTTTTTATACCGTTCAGGATTCATTCGCCATCAACCGAAACTTATTCAAACGACGGGCACGTATAAAGTCGGCTATGACTTACCGATCGGCACGTATCGCGCAAAAGTTGCGCCTAACTACAAAGAAGGAACGTTACGTATTTTGAATGACTCGACAGTCGGCGCACCTGTTAAATTCCAAACGACCGTACAAGACTTCATCATCTTCTCTGTTGAACGAGGAGATTATATCGAACTCGAACATGTCACGATGGAACCGTATACGAGCAACTAAAAAACCACTTGCATCGTCTCATCACGGTGCAAGTGGTTTATTAATTGTTCATCCAATCATCCATTTTTTGACGAACATCTCGCAAATGCTCCTCGACATTTTCATGCGTCACACGAACTCCGAACGAACCGTCCAAATCTTCTCCGCGAATGACCGCTTCCAATCGTTCGGCAATCTCATCTCCAACATGCGGATAAAAATGATGCCCATCTAAATAGTTGAGCGGGTTGTTCGTATATTCGTTCGGATACATGAAGTTAATCACTTCTCCGTTCACATCGACTAACTCACGAATCCAACGTTCATAGTCAGGATAGTTCCCCTCTTCCACTAATACCGCAAACAAATGCGTCGAAATCGGCGTCGTGAAAAATGTAAACTGTTGCTCAGGGAAATTGTTGAGCACTTTATTTAAAATTTCAGAGTACGCTTCATAAAAGACGAAATTTTCGCCGTAAAACTCCTCTTGGAACCGTTCAATTTTCATTTCAAACTCTTCCACACGTGTTTCGGTATCTAATTCGCGCGCAAAGGCTTCTAATTGTCGATTGTATAGACGATCTTGGGTAATCGAATCTTTCCACGAAAGACGGAAGTTACCGACTGCATAATCAAATACCTTCAATGACAAGGCGTTTTTTGATTTGTAAAACGACCCTTCGATTTTCTTTTCATAATTCATAATCGAACTCGGTAATCCCGCTTCTTGTTCACTCGCTTTGAAGAAGTCGACACCTAATATGACACGCTCAAATTCGGGATGCACTTGTACGCCGTATCGAATCATACTGTCGTACGCACGCATCGACAAATTGGCAACCGAAAAATTAAATACATCTAACGTTTCAAAAGCGGACGGATGAATATATGTCGAACGACTACTTCCAATTAATAAAGTATCTTCATTTTGAATACCGTCACGCAAACGGACAATTTTTTGTTCGCGTTCATCGATCACTTGCTGCACATCATTAAAGGTGTGCGCATGACCGTAATGCCACATCGGATCGATCCAAATGTTAAACGCTACGACGACAGACGTTAATAAAGCGAAAATACTGAACGTTACGATCGTAAACTTTTTGTCAGACATGCGACCCCTCCTTAGAAGTTAAAGTATAAAAACTCCGACACTTGCTGCAACTGCATCACACTATAAAACAATATTCCTGCAATAAAGAGCGAAAACGCTACTGTTTTGCGATGTCCTTTTAAAATTTCTATCGAATTGCGCATCATTAAGACGATGAACATTCCGAGCAACATGTAAATGAATAAAATGAGCGACGTTTCATTAAATAACGTCATCGCTCCCGTCACTTCGATACCATTCAATCCGACCATCGCACGTAACACATCCATCGCTTGTTCCATCGATGTCGCTCGGAAAATGACGAACGCCGCGTTAACGAACTGGAACGTAATGAACCATGCGAGCCATTTCGGCAATCGATACGGCGTTTTTTTCCACATGCGCGCAATCATACTCGCCACACCGTGCAACGCTCCCCATATAACGAAAGTCCATCCTGCACCGTGCCAAATCCCACTAATTAAAAAGATAATTAAAATGTTCACATAAGTACGTGCTTCCCCTTTACGATTTCCACCGAGCGGAATGTACACATACTTCGTCAAAAATCCAGACAACGTCATATGCCAACGACGCCAAAAATCTTGAATATCTAGCGCTTTGTAAGGCGAATTAAAGTTGATCGGTAAACGAATATTAAAGAGAAAGGCTAAACCAATCGCCATATCTGAATACCCACTAAAGTCGAAATACAACTGCAAACTATACGCTAGTGACGCATACCAACCGCTGAAAAATGTCAGTGCCTCACTCGCATTAAATCCCGCATTCGCATACACTGCGAACTGGTCGGCGATAACGACTTTTTTAAACAGTCCAATTGCAAAAATAATTAGCCCTTTTGAAATATTTTCATACTGCACACGATACGTTTTGCGTTCTCCAAATTGCGGCATCATATCGCCATGATGAACGATGGGACCTGCAATTAATTGCGGGAAAAACGAAACGAATAAACCGTAACTGAAAAAGTTATACTCCTTCGTCTCTAAGCGATACGAATCAACTAAATACGCAATTTGTTGAAACGTATAAAAACTAATTGCTAAAGGAAGTAACAACTCTTTTAACGCAAACCCTGTACCGAAAATCCAGTTGACGTTTTCAATAAAGAAATCATAATATTTAAAATAACTAATTAAACCAACGTTAAATAAAATACCGACTGTCAAAATCGACTTCCGATACGTTTTCACTTTATTTTTAGCTAAAATCGATCCGACCGTATAGTTCACGACCATCGAAATTAAAATTAACGGCAAATAGCTCGGATTCCAATAGCCGTAGAAAAATAACGACGCTAGGAAAAGCCACATGCGCGCAAATGGGATGTTCAGTCTACCGACAAGAAAGAACACACTCCATACGATAGGTAAAAATAAAAAGATAAATTCAAATGAGTTAAAAATCACTGGCTTCCCTCCGTATCTATTTGACACTCCTTCACAAATAATACCACATATTCTCTATGGCGAAATGACTAAAAAACACCTTCTTTCCGATATGAAAGAAGGTGTTTCTTTTAACGGCTTTCCGAAAGAAGTCTCCCATCCTCAAGGAATGTGAAGGTGCGAATAGCACCAATGAGTAGATGGGAGATGAATTTCGGTTGGCTTTAGCCAAAGCTATCTTTCTAAGCCTTTTCTCAATAATTCAAGAATAGTCGCTGTTCTTGTAGAGAGTCCATTCTCTTTTTGGTATTGATCTAATTTCTCGATAATTGTTTTGGGCATACGTATTTCTACACGCTCTTTATCATCTTTCATTATCATCACCTCATACTTGATTATACGGTATTTTTACGATATAATCAATATATACGATATTTTACCGTACAGAGTGAGGTGAATAGATATGACTAAGCAAAATAAAGCCTTCAAATTTCGTTTGCTACCAAACAAAGAACAGGAAGTATTATTAGCCAAAACTTTTGGTTGTGTTCGTTTTGTCTATAACAAGATGTTAGCGGAACGTAAGGAAACCTATGAAAAGCTCAAGGATGATAAAGAAACTCTTAAAAAGCAAAAGTTTCCGACTCCTGCAAAATATAAAGATGAATTTC
>NZ_JBHTJF010000042.1:0-78530 GCF_042675605.1 Savagea faecisuis | reverse complement strand
AAGTGTGGCGACATACGGAGCTGAGAGATACTAATCGATCGAGGACTTAACCTATAAATACGTATGAAAGTACTTCGTTGTAGAAATGTTGGTTTTATTCAGTTTTGAGTGAACGAGTTCATTCAATATAAGTTTGGTGACGATGGCAAAGAGGTCACACCTGTTCCCATACCGAACACAGTAGTTAAGCTCTTTAGCGCCGATGGTAATTGGGGGTCTCCCCCTGTGAGAGTAGGACGTTGCCAAGCACTAGAAAGACACAATTTCTTAATTGAAATTGTGTCTTTTTGTATTTGAAGGAAAAATGATGGGATTGGGAGAAAAACACTCTTATGAAACGGTTAAATGAAGTTGCGAATAAAAATAAAAAAGAGTATGGTAAAGTGAGAGATGAAGAAAGGTAGGGATGCGTGTTGCTTATGTTGCTCATCATCTTTTCAATCAATATCGTGTATGTTTCCTTTTTCACCGTACGCATGATTTTGACATTGAAAGGATATCGCTACATTGCAGCCGTCGTCAGTATGGTAGAAGTCGTCATTTATGTTGTCGGGTTAGGTTTAGTATTAGACAATTTAAATGAAATTCAAAACTTAATTGCTTATGCTGTCGGGTATGGATGTGGGGTTATTATTGGTACGAAAATTGAAGAGAAATTAGCGTTAGGTTATGTGACGGTGAATGTCATTACAGCAGATGTCGACAAACAGATGACTTCTCAACTGCGCCAAAAAGGATATGGTGTCACAGATTGGGTGTCACATGGTTTAAATGGAGATCGAACTTCAATGCAAATTTTAACACCACGAAAATATGAACTCGCATTGTACGAAGAAATTAAACAATTAGATCCGAAAGCTTTTATTATTTCATATGAACCGAAAATGATTCATGGCGGTTTTTGGGTGAAAACAGTACGAAAAGGTAGGTTATTTAAAAATGGCGAAAAAAAGAGCGAAACGTAGTGAATGGATTACAATTAAAGAAGATGAAACAGTAGCAGAAGCGTATGAGCGTCTCCTTGCTGAAGGCTGGCAAGTAATCGGTCGTCGTGAAGAACCTGTTTTTATTGAAGAAAATGGTGAACAGAAATGGTTACGCCAAAATATTCAATTTCATGTTAAAATGAACAGTCAAGTCTGAATTAAAACCGAACGTTAGATTATGACTAATAATTTAACGTTCGTATATTTGCATTGACTAACCGAAAAATGCTTGTTAAAATAAGTAGAGTAATAAGAAATCCCACATATAAGTCGAAGAATGGGCTTTGATGTTTCTACAAGGGCACCGGAATGTCCTAACTATGCGGGAAAGTGACTTTTGAGTAAGGAGCGAAAGGTGTGTCGGTGCGAATGGTTATTTTATCAAAACATCTTCACGCAAATCGTCATATCCTCGAATGAGCTGCTTTTCACGCGAAATAGGTGAAAAAGCAGTTTATTCGAGGATTTTTTAATTGATAAGAAAAAGAAGGAGCGGATGGATTGTGAAACCGAAAGTTGGCGTCATAATGGGCAGTAAAAGTGATTGGGAAACGATGAAATTAGCTTGTGATATTTTGGATGAATTACAAGTACCTTACGAAAAGAAGGTTGTATCAGCACATCGTACACCAGACTTCATGTTTGAATATGCAGAAGAGGCAGAAGCGAAAGGATTACAAGTAATCATCGCAGGAGCTGGCGGCGCTGCCCATTTACCTGGAATGGTAGCATCTAAAACATTAGTTCCGGTCATTGGGGTTCCGATTCAGTCACGCGCTTTAAAAGGAATGGATTCTTTATTATCAATCGTTCAAATGCCAGGAGGGGTTCCTGTCGCAACGATGGCGATTGGAACGGCAGGAGCGACAAATGCAGGTTTATATGCTGCACAAATCGTTAGTTTGACAGATGACAAAGTGAAACAGGCGATTTCGAATCGCAGAGAAAAAATGAAGCAAATCGCTTTAGAAAGTAGTAGTGAATTAATATGAAAGTCATTCAACCTAGTTCAACGATCGGCATTATCGGTGGTGGACAGTTAGGTCGCATGATGGGACTCGCAGCGAAAGAAGCAGGATTTAAAATCGCTGTGCTCGATCCAACGCGCAACTCACCATGTGGACAAATCGCAGATATTCAAATTGTCGCACCGTACGATGATGAACGAGCATTAAATGAATTAGCAGAAGTGAGCGACGTCATTACGTATGAATTTGAGAACATCGATTATGACGGTTTGAAACGTTTAGGTGAAAAAGCGTATGTTCCACAAGGTGCTGAACTCGTACGCATTACCCAAAACCGCATCGCTGAAAAGCGTGAAATTCGACAAGCAGGGGTACCGGTTGCGCCGTATATTGAAGCGCAAACGTTCGATGAACTCGTTCAACAAATTGATAAAATCGGATATCCCGCTGTTGTGAAAACAGCATTTGGAGGATACGACGGAAAAGGACAAGTTCGCTTAAACAGCGCAGGTGATTTACAAGAAGCGAAGGCGTTATTCGAATTTTCTCCTTGTATTGCAGAAGCATTCGTACCGTTTGAAAAAGAAATTTCAGTCATTATTCAACGGAATGCGGCGGGTGAATCTTATTCTTTACCAGTTGCAGAAAACATTCATGTCAATCATATTTTACATGAATCAATCGTGCCAGCACGCGTTTCTCCAATAGTGTTAGATGAAGCAGCAAAGGCAGCAAAATTAATTGCGGATCATTTAAATTTGGTCGGAACATTGGCAGTCGAAATGTTTGTACTTGCAGATGACACAATTATCATTAACGAATTAGCACCACGTCCACATAACTCAGGACATTATTCAATCGAAGCGTGCAATATATCGCAATTCCATCAACATATACGAGCGATCGCTGGATGGCCACTTCGCCAACCGAAATTGTGGGCTCCGTCCATTATGGTGAACGTCTTAGGTCAACATGTGGCACCGCTCGAACAAAAAATGGCATCTTATCCAGATTGGTCGATTCATTTATATGGTAAAGAAGAAGCGAAAGAAAATCGCAAAATGGGCCATGTGACGATCATGACTGAACATATTGAACAAACATTAGAAGAAATTGAACAATCGATGATTTGGACATCGAACTAATAGGAGGAACTAACATGAAAATTGCAAAAGTATACGTAACATTAAGAGAGAGTGTCGTAGATCCAGAAGGAACAGCAGCGAAAGAAGCATTACACAAAATGGGCTACAACGAAGTACAAAACGCACGTTTCGGTCGTTTAATTGAATTGGAATTAGACGGTTCAACAGAAGATGTTGAAGCACGTGTCGAAGCAATGTGTAAAGATTTATTAATTAATCGCGTGATCGAAGACTATCGTTTTGATATTGAGGAGGCGTAATGATGAAAGTTGCGATCTTAAACTTTCCAGGAACGAGTTGTGAAACGGAAGTAGAACGATTATTTCAAACGATTGTTAAAGCAGAACCGACAATCGTATGGCATGCGGACGCGACATCATTAGAAGCGTACGATGCAGTTGTCATTCCGAACGGAGCTGTGTACGGAAACTATTTACGTCCAGGCGCATTAGCGAAAAGCTCACCTGCTGCAAAAGCGTTACAAGCATTTGCACAAGCTGGAAAACCAGTCGTCGGTCTCGGAAACGGTTTTCAAGTGTTAGTTGAAATCGGCCTATTACCAGGTGCCTTTTTACAAAATCCTTCACTCACTTTCCAATCAGGGAAAGCAGCATTACGTGTGAATCGTGAGACGAATTTTACAAATCAATATCGAGAAGAAGTGATCACTTTACCATACGCTCAACAATTTGCGACATATTATAACGATACACCGATCGCAAAAGAGCAAATTGTGATGACATTTGAAGACAATATGTTCAATAGCACGCAATCGATTGCGGCATTGATGAATGAAGGTGGCAATGTATGTGGCATTATCGCATTGCCAGAACGTGCAACGGAAGCAGTGATAGGTGGAACGGACGGACTTCCATTTTTCGAATCTATTTTAAACAATTGGAGTGAACAATAAATGGTTGAACCTACAGCGCAACAAGTTAAAGAAGAAAAATTGTATTTGCAAATGGGTATGACAGATGAAGAGTTCGCACTCGCAGAAAAAATGCTCGGCCGTACACCGAACTATACAGAAACAGGTATTTTCTCTGCTATGTGGTCAGAGCACTGTTCATATAAAAGCTCGACACCTGTATTGAAACGATTCCCAACGAAAGGTCCACGTGTTTTACAAGGGCCAGGAGAAGGAGCAGGAATTGTCGATATTGGGGATAACCAAGCGGCGGTATTCAAAATGGAATCTCATAACTCACCTTCTGCAATCGAGCCTTTCATCGGCGCAGCGACAGGAGCTGGAGGGATTTTACGCGACGTCTTCTCAATGGGAGCTCGTCCAGTAGCACTCGTTAACTCACTTCGCTTTGGTGATTTAACAGATGCACGCGACCGTTTCTTATTTAAAGAAGCAGTAGCAGGAATTGCGCATTACGGAAACGTCATCGGAATTCCGACGATTGCAGGGGAAGCGCAATTTGACCAAAGTTATTCACACCGTCCACTCGTTAACGCGATGGCGGTCGGATTGTTAAATCATGAAGACATTCAAAAAGGTGTCGCATCAGGTGTTGGTAACACAGTTATTTACGCTGGTGCGAAAACAGGTCGTGACGGTATTCACGGTGCGACGATGTCTTCTGCAGAAGTGACGATTGAAGAGGAAGAAGAACTTCCAATTATGCAAGGGGGAGACCCTTATTTAGAAAAGCTCGTCATGGAAGCATGTTTAGAACTCGTTCATTACGATTCACTCATCGGAATTCAAGATATGGGAGCAGCCGGCTTAACATCATCTGCAGCTGAAATGGCTTCAAAAGCAGGATACGGTGTTGAATTAAACTTAGACCTCGTACCACAACGTGAAGAAGGTATGACGGCTTATGAAATGATGTTATCGGAATCACAAGAACGTATGTTAATCGTCGTTAAAGAAGGTCATGAACAAGAAGTGATCGACTTATTCGATAAATACGGCATTGAAGCATGTGCGATCGGTAAAGTAACAGATGACAAAATGTTACGCCTTCTCCATAAAGGGGAAGTTGTCGCAGAAATTAAAGCGGACGACTTAGCGGAAGATAATCCGGTTTATCATAAAGAATCAAAAGAGCCAGCATATTTTGCTGAATATCAAGCGATGGAAAATGTCGCACCAGAAGTGAAAGATGTGAAACAGACGGCACTCGACTTACTACAACGTCCGACGATCGCATCGAAAGCATGGGTTTACAATCAATTCGATTCAGAAGCGCGCGGCAATACAGTCGTTGCACCAGGTTCATCTGCAGGAATTATCCGTGTAGAAGGAACAAATAAAGGACTTGCGATGACATCAGACTGTAACTCTCGCTACATTTATTTAGACCCAGAAACAGGCGGTAAAATTGCCGTTTCAGAAGCGGCACGTAACTTAGTATGTTCAGGTGCAGAACCGATTGCAATTACAGACTGCTTAAACTTCGGTAGCCCTGATAAGCCAGAAGTCTTTTGGCAATTAGAACAATCAGCAGATGGAATTTCGGCAGCATGTTTAGCTTTAGATACACCTGTTATCGGCGGAAACGTATCATTATCGAACGAAGTGAACGGACAATCTGTCAAACCTACACCGACAATCGGTATGGTTGGGCTCGTGAACGATTTATCAGAAGTGACATCATCAACTGCTCAACAAGAAGGGGACGCAATCTACGTCATTGGAGAAGCGTTACCTGAATTTGGCGGTAGCGAACTGCAACAAATGCTAGAAGGTGACATTCGCGGTCGTGCACCACAATTAGATTTAGACGTAGAGAAAAAACGTCAAAATCAAGTGCTTCAAGCGATTCGTGAAGGTGTCGTCGCTTCAGCTACAGACGTTTCAGAAGGTGGCTTAGCGGTCGCATTGTTCGAGACAGTATTCGGTGAAACGGTATTCGGATTAGACGTAACTTTACGAGGAGAAGCAGTGACAGCATTATTCAGTGAAACACAATCACGCTTCGTTTTAACGGTTCGTGAAGAAAACCGCCAAGCGTTTGAAGCGATCGTTGAAGATGCCGTACATGTCGGAACAGTTACAGCTCAAGAAGTATCGATTAAAGGTGAAGACGGCGACGTATGGATTGCTGGAACAGCGTCAGAATTTCACGATGCTTGGAAAGGAGCTCTTGAATGCTTGCTGAACTCAGAGGATTAAATGAAGAGTGTGGCGTCTTTGGCATATGGGGGCATGAGGAAGCAGCGCAGTTTTCGTATTACGGATTGCACGCTTTGCAACACCGTGGTCAAGAAGGAGCGGGAATTGTTACGACGAGCGGAAATGGCTTGAAAGTCATTAAAGGCGAGGGGCTTGTGAATGATGTGTTCTCAGGCAATACGCTTGATACATTAACAGGACATGCAGCGATTGGACAAGTGCGCTATACGACGGAGTGTGGACGTGGAATTGAAAACGTCCAGCCTCTCGTCTTCCGTTCTACGACAGGAAGTCTTGCGATTGCGATGAACGGTAACCTCGTCAATGCTCGCGATTTGAAAGAGTCGTTAGAACAACAAGGTAGTATTTTTCAGACGAATTCGGATACAGAAGTGCTCGCTCATTTAATTAAGCGTAGCCGCGGTTCTTTAAATCAACGTGACCGTGTTAAATCTGCTTTAAAAACGTTAAAAGGCGCTTTCGCATTCGTCATTTTAACGGATGACAGCTTAATGGTGGCGCAAGACCCGAATGGATTGCGTCCTCTTTCTTTAGGAAAGCTTGGAGATTCATGGGTTGTCGCTAGTGAGACGTGTGCATTCGATATTATCGGAGCGAAACACGTTCGCTCGGTCGAACCAGGAGAACTCATTACGATTACAAAAGATGGTTTGCATTCTGATCGTTTTCAAGAAGCGGATGATCGTGCAATTTGCTCGATGGAATATATTTACTTCTCACGTCCGGATTCAAATATCGACGACATTAACATTCATAATGCGCGCAAACGTTGCGGTATTCAGTTAGCGAAAGAAGTCGGTAATTTAGAAGCGGATGTCGTTACAGGTGTGCCAGACTCTAGTATTTCGGCAGCGATTGGATTTTCAGAAGCGACAGGTATTCCGTACGAATTAGGTCTTATTAAAAACCGTTACGTCGGGCGTACATTCATTGAACCGTCTCAAGCACTTCGTGAAAAAGGAGTCAAAATGAAATTGTCTCCCGTTCACCACGTTGTCAGTGGAAAACGAGTCGTCATGGTAGACGACTCGATCGTCCGTGGTACGACATCACGTCGTATCGTCAAAATGTTGAAAGAAGCGGGCGCAACAGAAGTTCACGTCGTGATTGCATCACCACCACTCGTCAACCCTTGTTATTACGGAGTCGACATTAGTACGGATTCAGAACTGATTGCCACAGGCCGTACAGTGGAAGAAGTGCGCGATTTAATTGAAGCAGATTCGCTCACATTTTTATCAGTAGAAGGTTTATTACAATCGGTCGGTCGTTCAGAAGAAATGAAAAATTGCGGACAATGTGTCGCATGTTTCACAGGAGAATACCCGACAGAAATTTATTCAGATACAGTATTGCCCCATGAGAAGGATCTCGCACGATAAACGTTTAGGAGGATATTCATGTCAAAAGCATATGAACAAGCAGGAGTTAATATTGAAGCAGGGTACGAATCAGTAAAGCGTATGAAATCACATGTTGAACGTACGAATCGTTTAGGAGTTGCAGGAACATTTGGTGGTTTCGGTGGAATGTTCGATTTATCTGCTTTAAATTATAAAGAACCTGTGCTCATTTCAGGAACAGACGGTGTTGGCACGAAATTGAAACTAGCATTTATGGCAGATAAGCACGATACGATCGGAATCGACTGTGTCGCAATGTGTGTGAACGATATCGTCGCACAAGGGGCAGAACCACTTTACTTCCTCGACTACATCGCACTCGGCAAAGCAGTACCTGAAAAGGTAGAAGCGATTGTCAAAGGAATTGCGGACGGTTGTGTTCAATCAGGTGCAGCGCTCATCGGTGGAGAAACAGCAGAAATGCCAGGTCTCTATGCGGAAGAAGAGTATGACTTAGCAGGATTTGCAGTCGGCGCATGTGAGAAGAGCGATATCGTGACAGGCGAAAAAGTACAAGCAGGTGACGTCTTAGTCGGGATCGCATCAAGCGGTATCCATTCAAACGGTTATTCACTCGTGCGTAAAATCGTTTTAGAAGACTCAGGGTATACGGTGAACGATACGATTGAAGGGTTTGAACAGCTCGGAACAGTCGGCGATGCACTTTTACAACCGACAAAAATTTATGCAAAACCTGTTTTAGATATGTTGAAAGCGACAGACATTCACGCGATGGGCCATATTACAGGTGGCGGTTTCTACGAAAACGTACCACGTATGTTAAAAGACGGCTTAACAGCAGAAATCGAATTAGGAAGCTGGGAAATATTACCGGTATTCCAAATGTTAAAAGAAAAAGGCGAGTTGCAAGATAAAGATTTATACAGTGTGTTCAATATGGGGATTGGATATATTGTGGCAGTGTCAGCTGAACAAGCAGATGAGATTATCGCGATTGCACAGAAGCATGGAGAGCGCGCTTATCAAATCGGTACAGTGATTGAAGGAGAAGACCTTCAATTTAAAGGTGAACACGACGGGAGCTTAGCGTAATGAAAAAGCTAGTCGTTTTCGCTTCAGGAAGCGGGAGCAATTTTGAAGCGTTGGCAGAAGCTTGCGAACGGGGAGAACTCAAAGCGACAATTGAGCTTCTCATCGTAGATAAAGAAGAAGCATATGCGATCGAACGAGCGAAAAAGTACGGCATCCGCTCGCTCGTCCTGTTGCCTAAAACATTCGAATCGAAAGAAGCGTACGAACGTGCAATTTTGGCCGAGCTTGAAACAATCGAGCCAAACTTAATCGTGTTAGCGGGGTATATGCGTTTAATTGGGGACACGTTGTTAAGTGCGTATCCGAATCAAATCGTGAACATTCACCCTTCTTTACTCCCTTCATTTCCAGGGAAAGATGCAATCGGACAAGCGGTCGCACACGGAGTAAAAGTGACAGGCGTGACGGTTCACTACGTTGATGCAGGAATGGATACGGGACCAATTATTATGCAACGTGCGGTAAATGTGGTGGACGGAGACGTAGAAGCAACAGCTACAGCGATTCATCAAGTGGAACATGAACTATATAAAGAAGCAATTCAACAAATAATGAAATGACACGTGGAGGGTTACCATTGACAAAAAGAGCGTTAATTAGCGTATCAGATAAAAGTGGCGTATTAGAATTCGCACAAACTTTAGAGCGTTTCGGCTATGAGATTTTATCGACAGGCGGTACGATGAAACATTTAGCAGAAAACGGCGTGAAAGTGACAGCAGTAGATGAAGTGACGAAATTTCCTGAAATTATGGAAGGTCGCGTAAAAACATTAAATCCGATGATTCACGGCGGATTGTTAGCGAAACGTGATGATGCGAACCATATCGCACAAATGGAAGAACACGGTATTCAAGGAATCGACATCGTATGTGTTAACTTATATCCATTTAAACAGACGATTGCAAAGCCGGATGTACAAGTGGAAGATGCAATTGAAAATATCGACATCGGTGGACCAGCAATGTTGCGTGCTTCAGCGAAAAACCATCAGTACGTTACAGTAATCGTCGACGCTGCAGACTACGGTGAAGTGCTCGCTCAATTACAAAATGAAGGCGAAACGACACTTGAATTACGCAGACGTCTTGCGGCAAAAGTATTCCGTCACACGGCAGCATATGATGCGTTAATTTCAAACTATATGACAGAGCTCGCGGGTGAAGAGTTCCCAGAGCAAGTGACACAAACATATGAATTAAAACAGCCTCTCCGTTACGGAGAAAACCCACATCAGAAAGCGGCATTTTATTCGCGTCCACTCGGCTCGAATTTCTCGATCGCATATGCGGACCAATTGCACGGCAAAGAGTTATCGTACAACAATATTCAAGATGCGAACGCAGCAATTCAAATTGTGAAAGAATTCGATATGCCAGCAGCGGTCGCTGTGAAGCATATGAACCCTTGTGGTGTAGGGACAGGTGAAACGATTGCGGATGCTTTCGCGAAAGCATACGAAGCAGACCCGACATCAATTTTCGGCGGCATTATCGCATTAAACCGTGAAGTTGATCTTGCAACAGCGGAACAACTTTCTGAGATTTTCTTAGAAATCGTCATCGCTCCAGGCTTTACGAAAGAAGCGTTTGACCTTTTAACGAAAAAGAAAAATATCCGTCTTTTAACGATTTCATTCGATTCTCCGACAGAAGATAAGTGGAATACAGTATCGGTTGAAGGTGGATTGCTCATGCAGTCACCGGATACATACGGTTTTGAAGAAGCGGAAATTAGCGTCGCAACAGACCGTCAGCCAACAGAAGAAGAGTGGGAAGCATTGAAGCTCGGTTGGGCAGTCGTGAAGCACGTGAAATCAAATGCGATCGTTGTGACAGATGAAAATATGACACTCGGTGTCGGCGCTGGACAAATGAACCGTGTCGGTGCGGCGAAGATTGCATTAGAGCAAGCAGGTGAACGTGCGAAAGGTGCAGCACTTGCATCGGATGCATTTTTCCCAATGCCTGATACAATAGAAGAAGCAGCGAAAGCGGGAATTACAGCGGTCATTCAACCAGGTGGTTCTGTGCGCGATGCTGATTCGATTGAAAAAGCAAACGAATATGGCATGACGATGGTCTTCACAGGAGTACGTCATTTCAAACATTAAAAAATAAAAGAATCGGGCAGACGACTGTCCGATTCTTTATTAGGAGGAAACGTTATGAAAGTATTAGTAGTAGGAAGCGGTGGACGTGAACACGCATTAGCGCGTAAGTTCAGCCAGTCACCATCCGTATCGAAAGTATATGTCGCACCAGGAAATGATGGAATGAAACAAGATGCAGAAATCGTTCCAATCGACGCGTTAAACTTCGAAGTGTTAGCGCAATTTGCGAAAGATCAAGAAGTCGATTTAACATTCGTCGGACCAGAACAACCGCTTGCCGAAGGAATTGTCGACTATTTCGAAAATGTCGGACTCGTCGCATTCGGTCCTTCGAAAAAAGCAGCACAAATTGAAGGAAGTAAATCATTCGCGAAAGAAATTATGACGAAATACAACATCCCAACAGCAGGCTATGAAACATTTACTGAAGTAGCTCCAGCTGTCGCATACATTCGCGAGATGGGCGCACCGATTGTCGTCAAAGCGGACGGTCTTGCAGCAGGAAAAGGCGTCATCGTAGCGGAAACGGAAGAACAGGCGATTGAAGCGGTAGAAGACATGATCGGCAATCAAATGTTTGGTGACTCTTCATCGAAAGTCGTCATCGAACAATTTTTAGCTGGTGAAGAGTTTTCTTACATGTCATTCGTCCATAAAGGACAAATTTATCCGATGGTTATCGCACAAGACCATAAACGTGCTTATGACGGAGATACAGGACCGAATACGGGCGGTATGGGTTCATACTCTCCTGTCCCACAAATTTCGGATGATGTCGTTCAACGTGCGTATGATGAAGTTGTCGTGCCGACCGTGAAAGCGATGGAAGCAGAAGGTGCTCCATTTACAGGTATTTTATATGCGGGACTTATTTTAACAGAGGACGGTCCGAAAGTGATTGAATTTAACGCGCGCTTCGGAGATCCAGAAACACAAGTCGTATTACCACGTATGGAATCAGACTTCGGTGAGTTTATGCAAGCATTGATGAACGAAGAACCGTACGATTTACGCTGGACAGATGAAGCAGTATTAGGTGTAGTCGTTGCAGCGGAAGGGTATCCTGGTGATGTAGAAAAAGGAAATCCACTTCCAGATTTAACAGCAGCAATTGAATCGAATGTAGAGGTTTATTATGCAGGAGCACAGGAAAAAGACGGCGTGCTCGTCGGAAATGGCGGACGTGTACTCCTCTTAAACGGCCGAGGAAAAGACTTAAAAGAAGCGCAACAACATGTCTATGATGAAATTGTGAAATACAATTGGGACAATTTCTTCTATCGAAAAGACATCGGTTGGCGTACTTTTGATAAATAATATGAAACAACCATCATTTTTAATAACAATATGATGGTTGTTTTTTTATTTACGTTAAGTCTTTTGTACTTAAAATGATTCTAATTAACTATTATAATTGTTAACTTTTATGCTAACAAGTTGATATAATAGAATGGAGTAGATTTGTTATGTGCAAATCGTAAGAGAGAGAAAAGTCATAGAGGGGAAAATGAAAATTAGATTAAGAGAGAGGGAAAAAAATGTTGTTCGGTAACCGAATGAAGAAAAAAAGTATGTTGGCAGATGTTGAAAAACAAAGAGTAGTGTTTGAAGCATCTGACCCAGACTTGATGGAAAAAATGAAGTTAATCTCATTTACAGCGCATGATTTAAAAGTGTTGAAAACCCTTTATCCAATAGTAGAAAAGAATATGCATACATTGGTTAAAAAGTTTTATGATACAATCATGCTAGTTCCAGAACTAGAGCTTATGATACAGAAATATAGCTCAGTCGACAGATTAAAAGGTGTGCTATTTCCACACTTACTCGAGTTGTTTTCAGGTGTGATAGATGAACAGTTTGTTCAAAAACGTTTAACAGTAGCGCATGTACATTATAAAATCGGACTGAAACCTGCTTGGTATTTAGCGGCATTTCAAGGATTACAGCGTTCATTGTTAGATATCGTCTGCGAAAACGTGGAAGACCCAAATGAATGGATGGATTTCATTCGACCTATTACACGTATTTTAAGCTTAGAACAACAACTAGTATTAGAGGCTTATGAGACAGAAACGAAAAAAGGGATGCAAGAGAGCTTCGTAGAAGGACAGGCAGAAATTCAGAAAAGAGTTATTTCGGTAAGTGATCAACTCGTAGGATCGTCGCAAGAGGCAAATGCTTTGATTGAAACATTAGTGCACAGTAGTGAAGCGGTGTATTCAATCTCTACTAAAGGCCATGAGCAAGCAGAAGAGACGAAAGAAATTGGTGAAGTCGGGCAACAAACTTTAGCAACTTTACTTGAAAAAGTAGAGATGATTGCTAAAAATATAGAAGGTATGAATAAAATTGTACAAAATGTTGAAAACTCTTCCAATCAAATTACAGGTGTTGTAAAAATCGTAGAAGAAATTGCTGAACAGACAAATTTACTCGCTTTGAACTCAGCGATTGAAGCAGCGAGAGCTGGAGAGCACGGAAGAGGCTTTGCTGTAGTAGCTGATGAAGTACGCAATTTAGCTGACCAAACGAAAAGTTCGATTTCCACAATTAATGGACTTGTTCAAACGTCCAATCAATATACGAAAGAGTTAATTCAATCCCTCGTAATTGTAACGGATGAAGTGAGAGAGAGTAGTGAGACATCTCGAAAAACATACGATGATTTTGAATTGATTATCCAAGCAATGAATCATAATTTAGAGACGAACTACCACTAGTGTCGCATAAATTTTAACAGGATTTTCTGTTTTCTTATTTTTCCGTTTGAGAAGAAAAACGAAGACACTGGAACAGAGGTAGTAAACATCCATTTTTTTACTATAACCTTTGACGAGTGCGACAGAAACAAGAAACCCTTTATGGGACCGCTTTTCCAGCGATTTTTCGTTGTCATAAATGAGCGGATTTCCAAGGTGCTGCTTTCAATAAGCGGCTAATTTGTAAGTACGTTCTTGAACTATTCGTGTTCAACTGCGCTAGCACATGCAGGCAATAAACAATCATTGCGATGTACACTTGATTATGTACGCCTTGTTCGCTCTGTGTGTAGAATTTTTTGATATTCAAGTGCTGCTTCAGCCATTTGAAAAACAACTCAATTGCCCAGCGTGATTTGTACAGTTCGGCGATCTCATCAGCGCTTAAGTCAAAGCGATTCGTAATCAGATGCAATTCATTTCCTTTTGAATCCACCACTTTTAGTAAACGAAACTCATTGCCCGCCAGACTTTGTGCCGTGCCTAAAGAAATCATTTCATCCGATAAAACGGAGGATTCTTTTGGGAGATGGAATGTTTCGATGGAATGCGTGACAGCGTTTTTTCGCAAGCGTGAGACGAAGAAATATCCTTCGTCCGTC
The DNA here is from genome assembly GCF_042675605.1 of Savagea faecisuis. NCBI lineage: Bacteria > Bacillati > Bacillota > Bacilli > Caryophanales > Caryophanaceae > Savagea > Savagea faecisuis. The sequence continues at coordinate 64,344 of NZ_JBHTJF010000042.1, read as the reverse complement.
ATGCGATCAAATCGCTCGTAATCCAAGTAACCACGGTCAAACACATACATGCATTCTTTGTCGTCAACAAGTACTTCAAGCTGGCCACGATCGTGTTCTTTTGCATTCGTCAGCACGGCTTTATCTGGATATGAACAGCCTTTTTCTAAGAAAACAAGGCGCAAATGAAGCTTAATGCCTGATTTTGTTTTGCGGAATTCAGCCCACTTGTGATTGTTTAAGTTGAGTGGCAACGTACTCGAATCAATAATTTTCAATGGTGTTGTCGTTTTTCGGTGCTGCTTATATTGCGATTTCTCATGGATTTGGGCAACTAAATCGAGAAAGAGCTCCTGAAACACTTCTGTTGGAATTTGATTCAATCGGCGTCCTAGTTGAGAAAAGCTAATCGATTCTAAATCCGTTGCTTTTTGAAGATCGTCAGAAAACAAAGTCTCACTAACTGCACGCAGACTTTCGATTTCGTTGAGCTGCGCGAATATAAATAATTTCAAGAATGAAGCGATATGTAGCTTCTTTAGTATAGTAATTTAATTGATAGGCTTCCACCAATTCCTCAAGTTTTCTTGAGGAATTGGTGAAAACCATTGTTTAAATGATGTTTTTCGTGTAAGCTTATCTATGCTTATGTCATTTATTTTGGATTTGGATGGTTTACTACCGCCCAACCATTATAAAGGATTTTTTTACTTGAATTATATTACAGAAAATTCTGTTTATTCAAAGGTGTTAAGTTATTTTAATGCGACGCTAGTGTAATATTTTTATTGAACTTTTATGAATATTCCATTAACATTATGGCAATAGTGTTAATTTTGTTAATGTAAGCGTTTTATTCATAGTAAAATGTCTACTAAATAACTCACTATTCATGAACGATCACATAATTGAATATCAACAAGGAGGAAGTTCACATGAAGATTCAAGCATATGTAGCTGAAGATGCAAAAGTAGCATTAAAAGAAGTTGAATTAAAAGAAATTGGTGCAGATGAAATTTTAATAAGAGTTGTTGGAACTGGGCTTTGCCATACCGATCTTGGTGTCTTACATTCTGCAATCCCAACACCGATGCCAATCGTATTAGGTCATGAAGGGGCAGGAATTGTAGAGCGAGTAGGTAGTGCTGTCACTGAGTTTGAAGTAGGCGATCATGTGGTGGCATCATTTAACTACTGTGGTAAGTGTGCGAACTGTTTACAAGGTGTGCCAAGCGCCTGTGAAAATTTCTTCCAAGACAATTTTGGTGTATCGATGGAAGAAACAAATTCGAAAATTGTTGATGGGGATAAAAAAGTAGCTAATCTTTTTGGTCAATCTTCACTTGCAACATATTTCGTATCAAATGTTCGAAATACTGTGAAAATTGAAGACAAAGAAATTGATTTAGCATTGCTTGGTCCATTAGCGTGTGGTATTCAAACAGGGGCAGGAACAGTTTTAAATAAATTAAGACCAAAAGTAAGTGAATCGATTGTTGTTTTCGGATGTGGTTCAGTTGGTTTAAGTGCGATTATGGGGGCAAAACTAGCAAACTGTCAAACAATCATAGCAGTTGATTTGCATGATGAACGATTAGAACTTGCGAAGGAGCTAGGGGCCACTCATGTCATCAATGGGGGCAAAGAAGACGCAGTAAAAGTCGTTCAAGAAATTACAAACGGGGGAGCACATTATTCGATTGAATCTTCCGGAGCAGCACCGGTTGTCTTACAAGCGATTCGTTCTGTAAGAGCACTCGGAACAATTGCAGTTGTTGGTGCATCTGGCAATTTAGAATTCCATATTCATGATGAGTTAGTTCCGATGAATAAAACACTTGTCGGCGTTGTTGAAGGACAAGCCATTCCGAAACAATTTATTCCTGAACTTATTTCATATTATAAAGACGGAAAATTACCGTTTGATAAATTAATCAAAACATATGAAATGACAGAACTTGAACAAGCCATTCAAGATATGGAATCAGGTAAAACAATTAAACCAGTCATATTATTTAATTAGTAAAATGTGACTTTTAATATAACAAAGGAGTGTATTTACATGGGTAACACGTTACAAAAATACAAGGTGGAGCAATTTTTACAGTTAAACAAAAGTTATATTAACGGCAAGTGGATTGATGGACAAGGAAGTAAAGTCGTTTCTATTTTAAATCCATATAACGACGAAGTTTTAACAGAAGTAAAAATCGCTTCGAAACAACAAGTTGAAGAAGCGTATCAATATGCTGAAGAAGCGCATTTAGAATGGGGGAAAAATGCGCAACTTAGAAAAGAAGTTTTCCAAAAGGCTGCACAGTTTTTTGAAAATCATAAAGAAGAAATTTTACATTTACTTGCGATTGAAACGGGAAGTGCTCCGTTTAAAGCACAGTTAGAATATAATATTACACTAGGTATCTTCCAAGCATATGGAAGTGTGATCGACAAAGCGTATGAAAAATGGAGTCCAGAACAAGAGTTTATGCCAGGGAAAGTAAATGAAATTCATCGCTTACCTTTAGGTGTTATTTCATCGATTGCACCATTTAACTTCCCGCTTTACTTATCACTACGAGGCATTTTATCGGCATTAGCATTAGGTAATGCTGTCGTTCATAAAGCAGATATTCAAACGGGAATTATTTCAGGATCTTTAATTGCAAAAGCATTTGAAGAAGCGGGTATTCCAAAAGGAGTATTTGCATCAGTACTCACAACGCCAGATGAAATCGGTGACTTAATGTTAGAAGATCCGCGCGTAAAACTGATCGCATTTACAGGTTCTACTCCAGTTGGGCGCCACATTTCAACAGTTGCAGGAAAGAACTTTAAACGTACTGCATTAGAACTTGGCGGAAACGGGCCGTTTATTCTGTTAGAAGATGGAGACGTTGACCAAGCTGTAGATGCGGCAATTTTCGGGAAGTTCCTACATCAAGGACAAATTTGTATGATTATTAACCGCTTTATTATTCACGAAAAACATTACGATGAATTCACAACAAAATTCGTCGAGCGTGCTCAACAATTACCTTATGGTGATCCGTTAAATCCAAATACCGTGGTTGGTCCACTTATTAATAAAACACAGTTAGAAAAAGCGGTGAACAATGTAGAAAAAGCAAAAAATGCAGGATTCGATGTTTTACTTGAAGGTAATGTTGAAGGTAATGTCATGACACCATACGTATTTGGAAATGTTGATCATACTAGTGAGCTTGCTCAAACTGAATTATTTGCACCAATCGCACTAATGGTAAAAGCATCAACGGATGAAGAAGCAATTGCACTTGCGAACGATACGAACTTCGGTTTAAGTTCTGCCATCTTTACAAACGATATTGAAAAAGCACGTGACTATGCGGTAGGTCTTGAATTTGGTATGACGCATATAAACGATCAAACAGTAAATGATTTACCGAACTTACCATTTGGGGGAATGCGTAACTCAGGTGTCGGACGCTTCGGAGTACCATTTGTGATCGATGAATTCACACAATTCAAATGGATTTCAATTCAAGAAGAAAAACGAGTGTATCCGTTTTAATTAATATCGTAATATAACGTAAAAGGGCCTTCTCATAATGAGAGGTCCTTTTCAAATTTAGTAGAGAAGATTGTAGAGTGACCTCGAATCTAATTATTTGTTATACTATATAAGTTGAACTTTAGAATCTAACACAAAGCCGGTCAATGACACCCTGCTTATTCTGGTTCTAGTGGCTGACAAATTGACGAACAGCGAGCTTGATTTGTGGTGTACTTGAGAAAAAGACATTATTAATTACACTATCTTTCAACCATTTCCATAAGCCTTCAATTAAATTTAATTGTGGGCTGTATGGGGGTAAAAAGACAAGTTGAAGTCGATCTTTATGCGCCTCTAGAAATGGTTGGATTAATTTTGCACGATGAATCCGGGCATTGTCTAACACCATCGCAATTTTTCCGTGTGGGTAATGTGCAAGCACTTTTTGTAAAAAAATGAGGAATACTTCCGCATCGTATTTTTCTTCCTCGATGCAGAAAATTTCACCTGTTTCGTAATTCAATGTGCCGATTAATTTAACGCCTTGATGCTTACCGTACGTAGGGATTTGACGTTGCTGACCTTTCGGAAACCACGTCTTTTGAATCGCTTGATAATCTCGAATCATGGACTCATCTTGAAATAAAATGTGATCGATTTCTTCATAAACGAGCTTTTTTTAAAGTAGGAAATGTTTCTTCTTTGAATGTCTTCTGTTTTTCAAGGTCTGCTTTTGCCAACGTATATGTAGGGCGTGTATGGCTGAATCCCATGCGTTCCAACAGTTTGGACATACCACGTAATGAATAAGAAACGTCCCACTCACGTTCCGTTAACGATACAAGCAATGCCAACGTCCAATTCGTATACGGTTCAAATCCTACATCAGCAGGTGTTTTCGTCGCAATGATTTCAGCCAGTTCTGCGCGCTGTTCAGCTATTAAATGAGGTGGTTTACCCGTGGAAATGCCCATACGTAAGCCGGTAATTCCCCCTTTTTTATACGCTTTAATGTACCACCAACAGTTGCTCGATTCCGTTGAATAATGTCTGCAATTTCGATGTTGTTTTTACCATCAAAATGTAAAAATACAGCTTGGTAACGCTCAAATAGTCGCTTATCTTTTGTTTGTCGCATAGCTAATCGAAGTTCTTCTATTTGTTCATTGCGAGTCATGTTGGATCATCCTTTCAAAAATAGGTTAGTATCCTTTACCCGTTTTGAAAGAGTTAGAAACTTTAATTCAATTTATAGAGAAGAATATTCAAAAGAACTAAACCAAGTCATCCATAACAACAAACCCGAAAAAGTAAGAAAACATCGTGGGACATAATAAAATTCCAAAATATAAAATGGTTAGAAGTTGATTGTAAATATTTATGATATTCCAAAATTGATTGGAGTGGAAGGCGTGAAGACTCCTGCGGGGTCTCGTGCCGTGCCCGCGGAAAGCGTAGCGCCTGCAACGGAAATCAATTTTCTTAGAAGTCAAAATCCCACTATTTTGTATGTACACAAAATAGTGGGATTTTCCTTTTTGGACAGCACCTTCTAATTTTTAGTTAGACCTTTAACTTTTCATCAGTATTTTTTTGTTTATGCTGTTTCCGCCGAAGTCAATTTTACTTTATGGCGTGCTTTTGTGGATATTAATATGATACATATACAACTTGCTGCTACTAATCCACCATCTAATAATAGAGGCGCACTCCAGCTTTCTGTTTTATCACGCAAGATTCCTGAAATAACCGGTGAAAGTAATGCTCCGAATTCTGCGATTAAATTCCATAAACCGAAGGCAGATCCACGGTGTTCTACCGGCGCTAAATCTGAAATAAATGCGTGTTGAATCGACTGAACCGCAAAGAATAATGTACCTGAAATAAATAGAATCGTAGACATCACGACTAAACTCGTTGCTCCACTCATTAAGTAGAATGCAAAGATGAAAACAGACGCTGCAAACGCAACCGTTAAAATAAATAAAATATTACGTCGGCCGTTTTCTAAGTGAGCCACTCTATCGGATATGTATCCTCCTAATGGGAAACCAATCAGTCCTGCAATCGCATTAAACGAAGCAACTAATGCTGCAGTAACGAGCGTTCCACCACCAAAGTCTTGTACGATCGATACAGACCAGAAACTATAGAACCATAAATGCCACATAATCGGAATGGCGGACAAATACAGTAAAAACAAATTACGATTTTTTAATACCGGACGTACTTCTCTTTTCGTTTTATAAATGTAAATAACAAACGCTACGGCTAATACCGTAAAGATCGCTGCCATTAACCCTTCCGACAATCCTAAATAATCCGTTGCAATATACACACCCATAATGATGACTAAAAATACGAAAGAGTATGCCCCAAGACCCTTTACGGAATTTTTAAATCCATCAGGTTTCGCTTTTGCATCCGCAGATTTCGGAATCGCTTTCGCCATAATAATTGAAACGATAATTGTTGAAACCCCAAGAATCAAGAACGGTGATTTCCATGCATTATTCCCCATAAGTGGAACAGACCATTCAATGATATAAATCGTTCCTACTAAACCGAGTGTTAATCCGACCGATAAACCACCCATTACAATCCCCATGCCAAGTCCCAGCTTTTTAGGCGGCGTTACTTGAGCAATGAGTGACCGGTCATTGGAGTAAAATGCCCCTTCTCCCAGACCTGTTAACACACGTAATGCGACGAACACGAATAAACCTTCTACTAACCCTGTAAATAAAGTCGTAATACCTGCCCATAAAATACTTAAAATGACCATATTCCGATGACCGTATTTGTCACCAAAATATCCCCCTGGAAATTGCGTTAACATATACCCAGCAAAGAACAAACTCCCTAATAAACCACCAAGTGCATAAGGATTCGATGCATCTGCTAAAAAGGCTACATCATTGGCAATCATCCAAGAAATAACTGGACCTGTAATTGTTCGATCAAAATAAGCAAAAACCCAACCGACGAATAACATTCCCCATATTCGTTTGTACGGCTGTTCTGCAGTAGTTGTATTATTCATTTCCTTCCCCCCTGTGACAAAAGGTGAAAGGAAGGAAGGAAGGGGAGAACCTTCCTTCCTTTCACGTATAAATAACCCTTAGTGCTTCAATCTTAGTACTTTGTTGATAATTGTGGTGGACCTGAACGAGGACCGAATGGACCTTCATCTAGCCATTTTCCGAGAGCTGGAATATGTGGTGCTAAAAACGCTGCCATTTCTCGTTTTAATTTAATATCTTCATTCGTTCCTTGAATATGTTCAAGTGCTAAGTTCGAACATTCACGGTTCCATAAACCAGCTGCTAAACGCTCATCTGCTGCAGCTTGGATTGCCGCACGACGTTCTTCTGGATTTGATTCTGCTTGTAATGCTTTTGCGATTCCATCAACAGCGACTGTTGCATCAGGAACACCTGAGTTTAAACCACGTGCGCCAAATGGAGCAAATAAGTGTGCTGACTCTCCTGCAAGAATGACACGGTTGTTTTCATCTGTGTATTTATCAGCAACGACTTGATAGAATGTGTATGTTGAAATCCAAGTGATGCGATCTGCATATTTCGGATCCATTACTTTTGGTAACCACTCACGAACTCCTTCTTCTGAACCGTACCACTCGCGGTCATCTTCATCGAATAATTGAAGGTCAATACGCCATCCGCCAGCAAATGGTACGTGCATGACGTTACGTCCTCCAACACTTGGGTGTTCATAGTGGAAAATACGCTCGATTGGTAGTGGATTTTCTTCATCTTCTTCAACGTCCACAACGATGAATGCATCTGATTTACGTGGACCTTCGAATTTAATGTCTACTGATTGACGAACAACTGAACGTGCCCCATCTGCACCAATGACATATTTTGCAGACCATGAACCGTTTTCTGTTTCAACCGTCACGCCTTCTTCAGACGTTACAACGTTTGTCACAGGCTCTCCCCAAACAAATTCGATCCCTGCTTCTACACAACGACGATACATTGCTTTTTCAATTTCATGCTGATGTAAGCTTGAAAATGCAGGAATTGTATTTGGAGCTGGTGGTTCATATACGCGCTTATACACTTCGTCACCTTTATAAAGTGAGCGTTTTACTGGCCATACAACGCCGATATCTGCTAGTTCCATGCCAAGCCCTGGAGAAACTCCTTCAAGTAATTCTAATGTTGCTTTATGAATATAAATCGCACGGCTCCCCGCACGCTCACGCCCTAGCTCTTCTGCTTCTATAATTGTTGCTTTAATTCCTTTGCTATGTAGCGCTAATGCTGCTGTCATTCCTACTGGACCAGCACCAATTACTAATACTTCTCTTTGGTTTGTCATACTAATTACCTCCAATTAAATATTGTTCCATTTTCTTTTTTACATCTTCTGGGATTGGCTGTGCTTTTGGTTTTCCACTTTCAAGAGAAACCCATGCACGTACTTCATACCCTTCAGCTAAGACCGTCTCACCATCTTTAAAATGATGAATGAGCTTAAACACTTTTTCTCGAATCATTTCAACCTTTGTCGTTAAAACGATTTCTCGGTTAAACAATCCTGGAGACTTAAAAACACAATTTGCCTCCACTAACGGTGTAGCTAGTTTTTTAGACATTAGTTGATCTGTCGGGTAACCGAGGCTCTGAAAAAACTCATGGGTCGCCTCATCCATCCACCGATAAAAGTTCGGATAATACACGATTCCCGCTGCGTCCGTATCTCCAAAACGGATTTTAAAGCGATATTCCACTATGTATTTCCCCCCTTTCTTGCTGCTAACTAAATCTCTCGTTGATCGAGGACACGTTTTGCCTTCATTTCAAAACGAGGCAATGTATTTTCTTCCACTCGTTCTACCTCAATTCGTAAACCTACTCGTTCACGTAATAGTTTTGCAAGTGGTTTAACAACACTTTCAGGACCTTCAATTTGTAATTTCACTTGATGTAATTCATCTTCTGTATAATAAACGATACGGAATTCTTTCACTTCACTAAATTCACGCACAATCGCTTCGAGTGATGTTGGATAAATGTTAATGCCACGAATGGAAACCATATCATCTGTACGGCCAACGATCCCGCCAGGTAGGAAATGATTTGTGTTACCACATGCACAATTTTCTGTCTGATAAATAACTGCATCTCCTGTACGATAGCGAATCATTGGATAGCCGTAGCGTCCTAAGTTTGTTAGTACTAATTCCCCTTGTTCACCCGGTTTCACATGTTCTAACGTATCTGGATCGATAATTTCCACGATAAATTCACTTTCATTTACGTGCATTCCCTTTCGTTCACTACAAGAGTAGCCGTATGCACCCATCTCAGTCATTCCGATATGGTCGTAAAGTTTAGCGCCCCATAGATTTTCAATTTGTGAACGAGTCGATGGAACAGACCCACCTGGCTCACCAGCTGTAATAATTGTACGAATGCTTGAGTTTTTAATATCTAGTCCCATATTTGCTGCTACTTCCGCAAGACGCAGTGCGTAACTCGGTGTACATAATAGAACAGTTGCATTATTGTCCAACATGCTCTGTAATCGTTGTTCAGATGACATCGTTCCCCCAGGCATTGCAAGTGCCCCTAATTTTCGCACCCCTTCATGCGCAGCCCAGAATCCAATGAATGGTCCAAATGAGAAAGCGAAGTAACAGCTATCCGCTTTTGTCACTCCTGAATTTTTCAGTATTTCAGTCCAACAACGTGCCCACCAATCCCAACTTTGTTCTGTATCTAATACTTTTAGCGGACGACCCGTCGTACCAGATGTTTGATGGTATCGAATGTAACTTTCTTGTGGGTACGAGTGATTACGACCTAGTGGAGCATAGTCAATTTGATCTTGTGCTAGTTCCTTCTTTGTCGTAAATGGAAGACGTCTTAAATCTTCTAAATCCTTAATTGGTAAATGGACATCTTTAAATTTCTCTTTATAGAACTCATTAAAATTTGATGTGAAAACTAATAGCTCATTTAAGCGTTGATAGCGATATTTTTTTATATCTACTTCTGTTTCATATATTTGATGAACTGTCATAGTTGCCCTCCTATACAATAACTTTCTATCTTTTAGAAAATTATTAATTTTTAGTATATAAAGTATGTTAAAGTGAATTATAGAATTTGAAAAGGTTTACATTCTGCTATGTGGAACAAATTCATATATTTTTCACTTTTTATCATTTATTTTGATTTTCTATTTTTTTCTTTTTATTAACCTTTTACAATATTGCTATATTAATATAATTCTGAAAGGAGTAGAACTGTACTATGACACGTACAAAAAAGAGTTCTTTGACAAATGCTTTGCATATTTTAAAGAGCTTTACAGTCGATGATACTGAGTTATCACTCGGTGAGATCGCTGAACAAGTAGCTGTTTCAAAAAGCACTGCATGTCGCTTAGTCCAAACGTTAGAAAGTGAAGGGTTTATTATTCAAAATACCCGTTCGAATACGTACACACTCGGAACATCAATTTTATCGCTTTCAAACACGATGCTCGATCAATTTTATCGACTAAAAGAAATGACTGTTTTTTTAAAACAATTAACATTAGCAACAGGTGAATCTTCACACATAGCTGTTTTAAAAGGAAATGAAGTTTTATATTTAAAAAAGGAAGATAGCCAATACAGTGTGCAGTTGCGGTCGCACATCGGAAAATGGAACCCTGCTCACTGTACAGCTTCAGGTCTTGCTCTATTAAGTGCACTGAAAGAACAGGAGTTAGTGAAGCTATATAAGGAAGGTTTTGAACAACCTACCCCCTTTTCCATTTCTTCGATTCGTCAATTAACTGAACGATTACAAGAAAGTAAAAAACAAGGGTACTTTATGAGTGAAGGAGAAATGGTAGAAAATGTTCTTGCCATTGGGGCACCGATTTTTAACGAATACGGTGAGATTATTGCTTCTATTAGTGTGGCAGGGTTACGCCAGCGGATGCGACCTCAACTAAAAAATGTCATTCGTCAAGTGACTCAAACGAGTGATGAACTTTCTCATTTCATTAAACAAAGGAGGGAGTGATTCAATTATGAAACATGCATTAGATGAGAAATACTTTGTACAATCTGTTAAAAATGCTCTAAGGGTGTTGAAATTATTTACGCCAAAAACACCACAGCTTTCCGTAACGGATATTTCCAAAACATTAAACTTACCGAAGTCGACCACTCATCGTTTAATCAAGGAACTCGTCGTAGAAGGCTTTTTAAGGCAGGATGAGAAAAACGCTAAATATATGCTCGGTTTCTCCATCTTAGGGTTAGGGGGAGTTGTTCGAAGTCATAAAGAAATTTATTTGGAAGCCCAACCACTTTTAGCACAGTTAGTCGATCGTTTTCAACTGCCTGTCCATATTTGTGTCATGGAACAACGAAATATCGTCTATTTAATGAGGGAAATGGGGGAAATTCCTATGAAACTCATTACTAAAACAGGTCGTCGCAATGATTTGCATTGTACAGCGGAAGGATTGGCCATTCTTGCGTTTAAAAGTAAACCGGTGATTGAAAGTGTTCTAATGCAACCGTTAAAAAAATATACACAGTATACACTGACAGATGCAGATGCACTAAAGGAAGAAATTTTAAACGTCCATTACAAGCAATTTGCCATTACAAAAAACACATACGCCATTGGTTATTCCAGCTACGCAGCCCCGATCCAAGATTATACGGGAGAAGTTGTTTCCTCACTCGCGATCATTGCTAAAAATAACTATTTTCAATTACATGAGGAAGAAGACATAATAGAAGCAATGAAAGAAACCGCCAAAGAAATTTCAGAACTCCTCGGTTATTATGAGTAGTTTTTGGGGAATGGACATTTGTTTTCTGTAGAAAAAGCGACCTAAGCCTCCGACATTTGTGGAATCTTAGGTCGCTTAGAATAATCCAAAACATCTCACTAGCGTCGCATTAAAATGACTTAACACCTTTGAATAAACAGAGTTTTCTGTAATATAATTCAAGTAAAAAAATCCTTTATAATGGTTGGGCGGTAGTAAACCATCCAAATCCAAAATAAAGGACATAAGCATGGATAAGCTTACACGAAAAACATCATTTAAACAATGGTTTTCACCAATTCCTCAAGAAAACTTGAGGAATTGGTGGAAGCCTAAATTACTATACAAAGAAGCTACATATCGCTTCATTCTTGAAATTATTTATATTCGCGCAGCTCAACGAAATCGAAAGTCTGCGTGCAGTTAGTGAGACCTTGTTTTCTGACGATCTTCAAAAAGCAACGGATTTAGAATCGATTAGCTTTTCTCAACTAGGACGCCGATTGAATCAAATTCCAACAGAAGTGTTTCAGGAGCTCTTTCTCGATTTAGTTGCCCAAATCCATGAAAAATCGCAATATAAGCAGCACCGAAAAACGACAACACCATTGAAAATTATTGATTCGAGTACGTTGCCACTCAACTTAAACAATCACAAGTGGGCTGAATTCCGCAAAACAAAATCAGGCATTAAGCTTCATTTGCGCCTTGTTTTCTTAGAAAAAGGCTGTTCATATCCAGATAAAGCCGTGCTGACGAATGCAAAAGAACACGATCGTGGCCAGCTTGAAGTACTTGTTGACGACAAAGAATGCATGTATGTGTTTGACCGTGGTTACTTGGATTACGAGCGATTTGATCGCATGACGGACGAAGGATATTTCTTCGTCTCACGCTTGCGAAAAAACGCTGTCACGCATTCCATCGAAACATTCTATCTCCCAAAAGAATCCTCCGTTTTATCGGATGAAATGATTTCTTTAGGCACGGCACAAAGTCTGGCGGGCAATGAGTTTCGTTTACTAAAAGTGGTGGATTCAAAAGGAAATGAACTGCATCTGATTACGAATCGCTTTGACTTAAGCGCTGATGAGATCGCCGAACTGTACAAATCACGCTGGGCAATTGAGTTGTTTTTCAAATGGCTGAAGCAGCACTTGAATATCAAAAAATTCTACACACAGAGCGAACAAGGCGTACATAATCAAGTGTACATCGCAATGATTGTTTATTGCCTGCATGTGCTAGCGCAGTTGAACACGAATAGTTCAAGAACGTACTTACAAATTAGCCGCTTATTGAAAGCAGCACCTTGGAAATCCGCTCATTTATGACAACGAAAAATCGCTGGAAAAGCGGTCCCATAAAGGGTTTCTTGTTTCTGTCGCACTCGTCAAAGGTTATAGTAAAAAAATGGATGTTTACTACCTCTGTTCCAGTGTCTTCGTTTTTCTTCTCAAACGGAAAAATAAGAAAACAGAAAATTCTGTTAAAATTTATGCGACACTAGTGAAATCTTTTTAAACAGTTTTATTATCGATGGACAAGAATTTTATTCTAGCGGAAGCATCGGCTTAAGTTTTTATCCAGACCATGCAAAAACGACAGAGGATCTGTTAGATAAAGCGAGCATTGCGGTTTCCAAAGCGAAAGAACAAGCAGGCGTCAACTGTACGATTTATAATGAATCGATGGATAAAGATCAGTTAGAAACATTGATCATTGAACGCAAATTACGTACTGCATTGGAAGATGGAACATTGCAATTGCATTATCAACCAAAAGTAGATGCCCAGACTCAACAAGTCGTCGGGATGGAAGCACTCACACGTTGGATTGATGATGAATTGGGATTTATTTCACCAGGTAAATTTATACCAATTGCGGAAGAGCGGGGACTTATTAATGATATTGGAGAATGGTCGTTACGCACAGCTTGTTATCAAGTGAAAGAATGGAATGAACGTTTCGGTACGGGCTATAAAGTGGCGGTCAACATCTCGCCTACGCATTTCATTCAACCTAACTTTTTAAGCAATGTAAAACAAACGATTAAAGAGACAGGGGTAAACCCTAAGTTTATCGAGTTAGAAATTACGGAAGAAAGCATGATGGAGTCGACAGAGCATACGATTAAAGTATTGTCTACATTGAGAGAATATGGCATCACTTTAGCAATCGATGATTTTGGAACAGGCTATTCATCATTTAGCTTTTTGAAACAATTCCCTGTCGACTCTTTAAAAATTGATCAGTCGTTTGTGAGGGACTTATCGACAGATAATGATAGCTCAGCAATTATCGCCGTGATGATACAACTCGGTCATGCGCTCGGCTTAGAAGTTGTAGTCGAAGGTGTAGAAAAAGAATCAGAATTAATCATATTAAAAAAATTAGAAGCAGATATTATTCAAGGGTATTATTTCAGCAAGCCTATCTCTACGAAAGAATTTACAGAGAAGCTTGAATATATTCATCGTTAATTGAAAAATTCATCACTTTAAGCGAGTAACATATGCTTAAGGTGATGAATTTTTTGTCGTTTCGTACTATTAATAAACTAATAGCTACAGTAGCTATGCTTGCTAGATTATTTATTTTTGCAAGCCATCTTGACAACCGGTAGACATTTCCCTATCGTTCAAATGGAAAGACTAACATAAAAAAGGAGAAATATGATGAAAAAATTATGGATAGCGATCGCTTGTAGTTTAGCGCTCGTCGCTTGTTCAAAAGACAAAGAAGTGGTAGAAACACCCGTAATTGAAGAAGAACTGGAAGAAGTAGTAGAAGAAGTTGTGCTCTACGATGCGTTAACGGGAGTGGAAATTGAAGAAGAGAATACGTTCAAGCCAATCGTTGCGACAATCAATAACGATCCGAAAGCTCGTCCGCAAACAGGGGTCGGTGCGGCAGATATTATTTATGAATTTTTAATTGAAGGACAAGGGACGCGTTATGTCGCACTTTACCATTCCGAAATGCCAGAACAAATTGGGCCGATGCGTAGTGCGCGTCACTATTTTTTACCGATTCCACAAGATTTACAAGCCTTTTACGTCGCACATGGTTATAGTCCGTTAGCACGTCAACAGCTCGGACAAGGAGCGATTAAACATGTGAACGGTATGGAACATGACGGATCGTTATTTAAGCGTTCTTCAGACCGTTATGCACCCCACAATTCATACATTACATACGAAGCGATTCAACAAGCAATGGAGATGACGAATACACCACTCGACGAAAAAACATTGCCAGAGTTAACATTTAATGAGGAGCCTGTTGATCGTGGTACAGTCGAAACGATGTCGGTTCGTTACGGTCCGAGTAATTTATTTAAAAGTGAATATACGTTACAAGAAGATGGGACATACATTCGTTCGGTTAACGGGGAAACGTTTATCGAACGTTTAACGGGAGAAGCGGTACGTTACGCGAATGTGATTGTCATCGAAGGAACGTATGACTGGATTGATCAAGAAGGACGTCGTGATTTTGATTTACAACAAGGAGGACGAGGTTTTCTCTTCCAAAATGGAAATGGATTACGGATCGATTGGACATATGATGGCGGCATCATTCGTCCATTTGTAGATGGTGTTGAAATTCCTTATGAAAAAGGGAAAACATTTATCCACGCGATTCCTTCAGACTTATCGTTGGAGAATAGTGTTTCATACGAAGAAAAAGTTGAATGACTATTCATTTTTTGCGATAATTTGAGCACGAGGTGATAGGTATGTGGACAAAAGATTTGCAAGAGCAACAACTTGCAGTAATACGAGGAAAGAAAGCACCGACGATCGTCATTCAAAATGTGACGTATTTACATGCGTTTTTTAAACAGTGGAAAGTCGGAAATATTTGGATTGATGGGGATCGTATCGTGTATGTCGGAACGGAAATGCCGAATATGCTAGAAGGTACGGAAGTGATTGACGGAAGTGAACGGTATGCTGTTCCTGGTTATATTGAACCGCATACCCATCCCGCTCAGTTATACAATATGGAGTCATTTGCAAATTACGCAGCACAGACGGGAACGACAGGGTTTATTTCAGACAATTTATTACTTCATATGCAATTTGATGAAGAAATGAACGAAGCGATGCACGATGAATTACAACGCTTACCTTATGCATTGTATTGGTGGAGTCGACTTGATTCTCAAACGGCTTTACATGATGAAGCACATTATTTTAATCGTGAAAAATTGAAACGTTGGATGGCGCGACCCGATGTTATTATGGGAGGCGAAGTAACCGCTTGGCCCGTGCTATTAAATGGCGATGAACGAATGAGCAATATGGTCGCTTTAGCGAAGCAAAATGGCTTAAAAGTAGAAGGTCATTTGCCAGGAGCGTCAGAGCGCACACTCGCTCAATTAAAATTGCTCGGCATCGATGGCGATCACGAGTCGATGACGTTGGAAGATGTGGAGAAGCGATTGCAACATGGTTATGCCGTGACATTGCGTCACTCGTCTATTCGCCCCGACCTTGCCGACATGTTAAAAGGGGTCATCGCAGAAGGATGGGACGTATGGGATCAATTTATGATGACGACAGACGGTTCATCTCCTCTTTTCCATGAAACTGGAGTGATCAATGACTGTATCCAAGTAGCGATTGATGTTGGGGTAGAGCCAATGCATGCTTACTTAATGGCGTCTTACAATCCCGCGCGTTATTACAATTTAAGCGAGACGCTCGGTGTTATTGCGACCGGTCGTCGTGCGATGATTAACTTACTACAAGACCCACGAAATGCAACGCCGGTAAGTGTTCTATCTGATGGACGATGGATTGTAAAAGACGGAGAAGTTCAACCGATGGACATTGAGATTGACTGGTCGATGCTCGGCACGTTAGAAACGTCTGTAACGTTAACAGAGGATCTACTTACACCGATGACGAATCTCGGGATTTCTTTAGAAAATGACGTCATTACGAAACCGTATGAATCGGAGCTTGATTTAAGTGTGAGCGGTTTAAACTATGAACATGACGAATCATTTTTAACAGTCATTTCGAGAGACGGCAAAATTCGGATGAGTTCTGTTATTAAAGGGTTTGCTGACCACATCGACGGGATTGCGACGTCGTATTCCAATACAGGTGATTTCATCATCATCGGAAAAAACAAGAAGGCGATGATTCGTGCATTCAATGAAGTGTTACGAATGCAAGGTGGCTACGCTCTCGTTGAAGGAGAAGAAGTGGTCGCATCTATTCCGACACCAATTGCCGGTTCTTTACCTAATTTACCAGTGGAACAATTGATTGAAAAAGAACGCCATTTCAAAAACGAAATGCAAAGGCTTGGCTATCGTCTAAACAATTTCGTCTTCACTTTTTTATTTTTACAATCGATGCATCTCCCATTTATTCGCATCACACGTCAAGGGATGATGAATGTTTTGAAACGAGAAGTGCTCGTCCCTGCTCAAAAATAAATCTTTCGCACATTAGTGTGTGAAAGTGTTACAATAGATTTACGGAAGTATCGTTCGATGTAAATCTATGAGCAGAGGTGAACATTTTGCAAATTAATAAAATTAAAGGAAGACAGACAGAGCAACTGTTTGAAGCGATTTTGTCACTTGAAAATTTGGATGACTGTTATCAATTTTTCGATGATTTATGCACGATTAGTGAAGTGCAATCATTAGCACAACGCTTGGATGTCGCATTTATGTTGCAAGACCAAAAGACATATGACTCCATCCAAAAAGAAACGGGAGCGAGCACAGCGACGATTTCACGAGTGCGACGCTGTGTCGATTATGGCTCAGGCGGATACGAAAAAGTTTTGCAAAATATTCGAACATCTAAATAAGCACGATCTAGGACCGACCTGAATGACATTTCAGGTCGGTTTTTTGCTATACTAAATGAATGAATGATATAGAAGAATGGATGATGAACGATGTATGAGAAAAATTGGCGTCATTTATTTAAATTAGACCCAGCCAAACCTTTAGCGGATGATGATTTGGAGAAAATAGCAGAATCAGGAACAGACGCGATTGTCGTAGGAGGAACCGACGGAATTACACTTGAAAATGTGCTCGATTTACTCGCGCGTATTCGACGTTTTTCAGTTCCTGTTATTTTAGAAGTATCTACGATTGAATCTGTCTCGCTCGGATTCGATTTTTATTTTATCCCGACTGTTTTGAACTCGACAAACGTGAAATGGATGAACGGATTACATCACGAAGCGTTAAAAGAATACGGTCATTTAATGAATTGGGATGAAGTGTTGACGGAAGGTTATTGCATTATGAATTTAGATTGTAAAGCAGCGAAGCAAGCGGAAGTTGTTGAGAAACCGACGGAAGATGATGTCATTGCATATGCGCAAATGGCTGAGCATCTTTTCGGGTTACCTGTCTTTTATTTAGAATATAGTGGCACGTACGGAGAGCCAGAAATCGTCAAAGAGGCGGCCTATCAACTCGAAAACACTAAACTCTTTTATGGAGGTGGCATTGATACGGTAGAGCGCGCGAAAGAAATGGCGCAATACGCAGATACGATTATCGTCGGAAATGTCGTCTATACCGACTTAAAAGAAGCGTTACGCACAGTTAAAGCTGTAAAAGAAACTGCAAAGATTGTATAATAGAACAAACGTTCTAAAAGAGGTGGGATAACATTGGATTCAATTACAGCCAATTTATTAAAAGGAATGAATAAAGAGCAACAAGAAGCGGTGCAAGCGACAGAAGGACCGCTTTTAATTATGGCGGGGGCAGGGTCGGGAAAAACTCGTGTGCTAACACATCGTATCGCGTATTTAGTCGTCGAAAAAAGAGTGTACCCTTCCAATATTTTAGCGATTACGTTTACGAATAAAGCGGCGCGCGAAATGCGTGAACGTGTCGACGGTTTACTCGGAGCGGGAACGAGTGAACGCATGTGGGTATCGACATTCCACTCGATGTGTGTGCGTATTTTAAGAAGAGATATTGACCGCATCGGCATTTCAAAAAGCTTTACAATTTTAGACAGTGCGGACCAATTAACGGCAATTCGCAATGTGTTAAAAGAACAAAACTTAGACCCTAAGTTGAATGACCCGCGCGGTTTACTTAGTGCCATCAGCTCTTTGAAAAACGAATGTATCGACGTGAAGCAATATAAAAAGCAGATCGAACATTCAACAGACCCGAGCGAACGACGTGTAGCGGAAGTGTACGAAGGCTATACGAAAATGCTTGAGAAAAACGAGTCTCTCGATTTCGATGATCTCATTATGAAGACGATTCAACTGTTTAAAGAAATGCCTGAAGTGCTTGAATATTATCAAGATCGCTTCCGATATATTCATGTCGATGAGTATCAAGATACGAACGATGCGCAATACGAACTCGTTCAACTGTTAGCAAAAGCGCACCGCAACGTCTGTGTCGTCGGTGACTCAGACCAGTCGATCTATAAATGGCGTGGAGCGAATATCGGCAATATTTTATCGTTCGAAAAAGATTACCCAGAAGCGAAAGTCATTTTATTAGAACAAAACTACCGTTCGACGAAGACGATTTTAGAAGCGGCGAATGACGTCATTCAAAATAACGCAAGCCGTTATGACAAGCAATTGCGAACAGACAATGCAGATGGCGAGCCGATCTATATTTATAAAGCGCGCGATGAAAAACAAGAAGCGCAATTTATCGTTGAAAAAATTATGGAATTGCGCCAAGAAAAAGGATATACATTAGATGATTTTGCGATTTTATATCGAACGAATGCGCAATCGCGAATGATCGAAGAATATTTAGTGAAATCAAATTTAAATTATACCGTTGTCGGTGGAACGAAATTCTACGAGCGGAAAGAAATTAAAGACTTATTAGCGTATTTACGTTTAATTGCGAACAATAATGATGACTTAGCATTAGCGCGAATTATTAACGAGCCGAAACGCGGCATAGGAGCGACTTCATTCGATAAAATGATGAACTTCGCTTTAATGAATGACCGTTCGATTTTCGATGCATTACAAGAAGTCGATTTTATGGGACTTTCAGCGAGAGCAGCTAATGCAGCGCGCACATTTCGTGAAGGAATTCGTCATTTAACAGAGATGCAAGAGTATTTATCGGTATCTGAGCTCGTCGAAGAAGTATTGGAGCGCACAGGCTACCGCGATATGTTGAAAAATGAAAAAACGATTGAAGCGGAAAGTCGTTTAGAAAACATCAATGAATTTTTATCCGTGACAGATGCGTTTGAGAAGCGTGCGATGGATGAAGGGGAAGATAAATCTCTCGTTTCGTTTTTAACTGATTTAGCGCTCATTGCGGACATCGATAGCCTCGATCAAGAAGAGGAACAAGAGAGCGAAAAAATCGTCTTAATGACGATGCACTCAGCGAAAGGGTTAGAATTCCCAGTCGTTTTCGTCATCGGTATGGAAGAAAATATTTTCCCACATATTCGTTCGATGCATGACAATGAAGAGATGGAAGAAGAACGTCGTCTCGCTTATGTCGCGATTACACGTGCGGAAAAAGAGTTGTATTTAACATGTGCATCAAGCCGCATGTTGTTCGGACGTACGAGCTTTAATATGCCGTCACGTTTCATCAGCGAAATCGATGCAGAACGCACGGAAATGTTACATCAAGAAAATGTCGTCGTGCAATCAAATGTATCGTTCGCATCACGTAAACCTGTACAACGTACGACGATTCGCAAACCGGTTTATGAAAAGAGTGGTAGCGAGAAATTAGCGTGGCAAGCGGGAGATCGAGCGAGCCATAAAAAGTGGGGCGTCGG
This sequence comes from Savagea faecisuis, assembly GCF_042675605.1. Taxonomy (NCBI): domain Bacteria; kingdom Bacillati; phylum Bacillota; class Bacilli; order Caryophanales; family Caryophanaceae; genus Savagea; species Savagea faecisuis. The sequence continues at coordinate 44,228 of NZ_JBHTJF010000042.1, read as the reverse complement.
TACAGTCGTCAGTGTCCGCGGTACAGGAGATGATATGGAACTCGATATCGCCTTTCCACAACCGACCGGCATTAAACGATTACTCGCTAAATTTGCACCGATTGAGAAGGAGTCGTGAGCGATATGTTAAATGGAAAAGAACGTATCGAAGAGTTGCGTAATTTGTTAACGCAATATGGTAAAGAGTATTACACCTTAGATAATCCGACTGTGTCAGATTATGAATACGACCAACTCATGCAAGAGTTAATTCAATTAGAAGACCAGCATCCAGAGTATTTTTCTGCGACATCTCCTACGCAAAGAGTAGGAAGCACACCTTTAGAAAAATTTGAAAAAGTGACCCATACGACGCCGATGCTCAGTTTAGGAAATGCTTTTTCGAAAGAAGATGTGCGCGCATTTCATGAACGGGTGACGGAATCTTTACAAATGACACCGACTTACGTTTGTGAGTTAAAAATCGATGGATTAGCGATTTCATTAACGTATGAAAATGGACAGTTTGTAAGAGGAGCGACGCGAGGGGATGGTGTTGTAGGGGAAGATATTACGTCTAACTTACGTACGATTCAAACGATTCCGTTAGCTTTACCGACTGCAGAAACTCTCGAAGTGCGGGGAGAGGCGTACATGCCGATTCAATCATTCGAAAGGTTGAATGAAGCACGTGCGAAGGCAGGAGAAGCATTATTCGCCAATCCGCGAAATGCAGCGGCAGGTTCATTGCGTCAATTGGATCCTAAAATTGCAGCGAGTCGCCATTTAGCGGTGTTCATTTACGCTTTAGGCGAACAAGGAACGTTAGATGGCATCACTTCACATTCAGAGGCGCTCGCACGTTTAGATGAGCTCAATTTCGTGACGAACCGAGAGCGACGTGTATGCGAAACGATTGAAGAAGTAATTGCATATACGGAGTACTGGACAGAACATCGTCATGATTTACCGTATGAAATCGACGGCATTGTCATTAAAGTCGATCCATTTGAAGACCAAGAGCAATTAGGATATACGGCGAAAAGCCCTCGTTGGTCGATCGCTTATAAGTTTCCAGCGGAAGAAGTGACGACGGTTATTCGCGACGTGGAGTTAAGAGTAGGACGTACTGGTGTTGTCACACCGACAGCTATTTTAGACCCTGTACAAGTAGCGGGAACGACGGTGCAACGTGCTACACTTCATAATGAAGATTATATCGTTGAACGCGACATCCGTTTAGGAGATCATGTCGTATTACGAAAAGCAGGAGATATCATCCCTGAAATTGTGAAGCCGATTGAAGAACGTCGAACAGGCGAAGAAATTCCGTTCCGCATGCCTCATGAATGTCCGAGTTGTCAATCTGAACTCGTTCGTTTAGCAGAAGAAGTCGCTCTTCGCTGTGTCAATCCGAGCTGTCCTGCGCAAATGAAAGAATCGATCATTCATTTCGCTTCACGCAACGCGATGAATATTGACGGACTCGGTGAAAAAGTGGCCTATCAATTGTACGACGCTGGACTCGTTCAGAAGTTGAGCGATTTATATACGCTTGAAAAAGAGCGACTTTTGGAATTGGAGCGCATGGGAGAGAAAACGGTAACGAACTTGCTTGATGCTTTAGAACGCTCGAAACAAAACTCATTAGAAAAACTATTATTCGGGCTAGGGATTCGTCATGTCGGAGCGAAAGTCGCTTCTATTTTCGCACAATCGTTCGGCACGATGCGTGCATTGATGGAGGCGACGGAAGAAGAGCTCGTCGCGATTGACGAAATCGGACCGATTGTGGCAAACACAGTCGTTCAATATTTCGCTTTAGAAGAAGTGCAACAATTAATCTCAGATTTAGAACGTTACGGACTGAATATGACATACGACGGACCTGTCGCACAATCGAATAATGAAGAAGCACCGTTGTTCGAGCAAACGGTTGTGTTAACAGGAAAGCTTGAGCAAATGACGCGTAATGAAGCGAAGCAATACGTCGAGCAGCTCGGCGGGAAAGTGACGGGCAGTGTTAGTAAAAACACGACGTTACTTATTGCCGGTGAAGCGGCAGGTTCTAAATTGAAAAGAGCGCAAGAGTTAGAAGTGGAAGTGTGGACGGAAGAACAATTCGTAGAACTTCTGCAGAAAGAAGGGATTGTATGAACAAAAATGTGAAACGGTTATTGGCCGTTTCTAGTATGACTTTGTTGTTAGCGGGATGTATCCCATCGCTTTCTCAAGAAGACTCGCTGACGCAAGAAACAGAAGAGAGTCAAGAAGAAGTCGTCATGATTCCTGAAGTGCAATTGAAAGAAAGTTACTATCGCACATTGTTACCGTTCAAAAAGAGTCCAGTACAAGGGCTCGTCGTCAACAATATTTATACGAAATATGATATGAAAGAAGCGGAAGAAGGATTACTCCGCTTATCTTCTCAATATTACTCGACAGACGACCATTTTTATCAAGAGGGACAATATTTATCAGAGGATACAGTGAAACAATGGTTACAACGCGTCTCAGCGGATGAAAAAGGATTGAATCCAGCGAGTTCAAATACAGGTCGAGACGAACAAAACCCACTCTTTTTAGCGCATATTATGGAGCAAAACTTTTTGAAAAGAACGTCAGACGATAAAGTCGTTGTGGAAGGAATTACGATTGGTCTCGCTCTCAACTCCGTCTACTACAATTTAGAAGGGAAAGAGTTTCCGCTCGGCGATGCTCAAGTGAAAGCAGAGGGTGAAAAAATCGCCAATGAAATTGTGAAACGAATGCGAGAAGAGTTAGAAATTCAAAATTTACCGATCGTCGTCGGCTTATTTAAACAACAGCCGCGCAATGCGATTGTTCCAGGGACGTATTTTGCGGTAGGAAAAGCAGATAAAGGGAAGACGAGCATCGGAAATTGGACAGCGATTCAAGAAGAGTATGTGTTATTGCCAACAGATAATACGGTCGAAAAATATCGCGATGTGAATATGAAATTTAAAAACTTTAAACAAGAAGTGGATGAATATTTCCCGAGCTTTGTGAACGTCGTCGGAAAAGCGTTTTATAAAGATGGTGACATGCAGCAATTGACGATTCGCATGCCGATTCAGTTTTTCGGTACGAGCGAATTGATCGGATTTACTCAACATGTAACCGGTCTCGTTCAAAAGCATTTTTCATCGACGAATGTCGAAGTGAATATTACGTCGACGAATGGGCCGGAAGCTTTAATTGTTAAACCAGCCCAAAGTGATGAGCCATTTGTTCACATTTACGATTATTAAAGTGAAATGGCAACTTTTCACGTTACAAAAACGATGTTATGATAGGTAGAGTACAAGATAGGAGGCGCATTATGTCAAACTTTACAAAAGAAGATGTTCAATACTTTGCAGACTTCGCACGTCTCGCATTAACAGAAGAAGAAAAAGCAGCGTATGCAGAGCAGTTACAACAGTTAGTTGAGTTAACAGCAAAGTTGAAAGATGTTGATACGGAAGGTGTAGCACCGATGACACATCCATTACATCGCGTGAACGTATTACGTGAAGATAAGCCAGCAGACTTATTAGACCGTGAAGAAATGTTGAAAAACGTTCCAGAACATGAAGACGGCATGATTCAAGTACCGAATACATTTTAAACGAGGAGGATCCTTGAAAGATGAGCTTAATGAAAAAATCGGTGATTGAACTTCAATCACTCATTCAAAATAAAGAAGTTTCTGTTAAGGAATTAACGGAAGCGGCACTCGCTCAAACAGAGAGTGTAGAACAAGAAGTACAAGCTTTCATCACAGTGACGAAAGAAGAAGCACTCGCTCGCGCAGAACAGTTAGACAATGCGGATTCAAAAGAAGGCGCATTGTTCGGGATTCCAGCAGGAATTAAAGATAATATCGTAACGAAAGATATTACGACAACTTGTGCAAGCAAAATGTTAGAAAACTTCGTACCTGTTTATGATGCGACAGTCGTTACAAAATTGAACGAAGCGGGTGCAGTATCGCTCGGTAAATTAAACTTAGACGAGTTCGCGATGGGTTCAACGACAGAAACATCAGCGATGAAAGAAACACGCAACCCGTGGAATACAGCGAAAGTTCCAGGTGGTTCTTCAGGTGGTTCTGCAGCGGCAGTAGCGGCGAATGAAGTAGCGTTCGCACTCGGAACAGATACAGGTGGTTCTGTCCGTCAACCTGCAGCTTTTTGTGGAATCGTCGGTATGAAACCAACATACGGTCGTGTATCACGCCTCGGTCTCGTCGCATTCGCTTCGTCATTTGACCAAATCGGTCCGATGACAAAAACAGTCGCAGACAATGCGCTCGTTTTACAAACGATTGCAGGAGAAGACCGTTATGACACGACATCAGCAACTGAAGAAGTGCCGAACTATGTGGCGCAATTAGATGGTAACTTAAAAGGACTCAAAATCGCGATGCCGAAAGAATTTTTCGGAGAAGGTCTCGATCCACAAGTGAAAGAAAAAGTGGAAGAAGCGATTAAACAATTAGAAGCACTCGGCGCAACGGTGGACGAAGTGTCGATTCCGCATGTCGTTTACGGTGCAGAAATGTACGCGGTGATCGCTTATGCGGAAGCTTCATCAAACTTAGCGCGCTATGACGGTATTCATTTCGGTTACCGCTCACCAAATGCGACGAACTTAGACGAAGTGTACACGATGTCACGTGCGGAAGCATTCGGCCCAGAAGTGAAAAAACGTCTCTTATTCGGAACGTATGCTTTAAGTGCTGAACATCACGATCCATTGTACGTACAAGCACAAAAAGTACGTACGCTTATGACGGAAGACGTTCAAAATGTTTTAAAAGACTATGACATCATCGTCGGACCGTCAGCAGCAAGCGTCGCTTATGATTTCAAAGCGCAAGCTGATCCAGCGCGTTCACGCATGGATGATATTTTAGCAACTCCAGCGAACTTAGCAGGAATTCCAGCACTTAGCGTTCCTTGTGGATTTGTTGATGGCTTACCAGTCGGTTTACAATTGATGGGTAAACATTTCGACGAGTTGACATTGTATCAAGTCGCACATGCTTACGAGCAAACGACGAAGTTTTATGAGCAACAACCACAATTAGCAGGAGGTGCGAACGCATGAATTTCGAAACAATTGTAGGACTTGAAGTTCACGTAGAATTAAAAACAGATACGAAAATTTTCTCACCAGCACCTGCACATTTCGGTGCTGAACCGAATACGAACATTAACATTACAGACTTAGCATACCCAGGTGTGCTTCCTGTGTTGAATACGCGTGCGATCGATTACGGAATGAAAGCAGCACTCGCGTTGAACTGTGAAATTTCACGCGAGCAACACTTCGACCGTAAACATTACTTCTACCCAGACAATCCGAAAGCGTACCAAATTACACAAGATGAGCGTCCAATCGGTGTCGGCGGTTATGTCGATATCGAAGTCGACGGTGTGAAAAAGCGCATCCGTCTTCACCATATTCATTTAGAAGAAGACGCAGGTAAATTAACGCACGGACCAGGATACTCTCTCGTAGACTTAAACCGTCAAGGAACACCTTTAATCGAGATTGTAACAGAAGCGGACATTCGCTCAGCAGATGAAGCATATGCGTTTTTAGAAAAGTTAAAAGCAATCATTCAATATACTGGCGTTTCTGACGTACGTATGGAGGAAGGTTCACTTCGTTGTGATGCGAACATTTCAATTCGTCCGTACGGTCAAGAAGGATTCAACACGAAGACAGAATTGAAAAACTTAAACTCATTCAACTTCGTACGTCGTGGAATTGAGCGAGAAGTGCAACGTCAAATTGAAGTCGTAACAGCAGGTGGAGAAATCCAATCTGAAACACGTCGTTACGATGAAGCGACAGGTGAGACGACGCTCATGCGTATTAAAGGTAGCGCAGACGACTACCGTTTCATCAACGATCCAGACTTAGCGGAAGTGCATGTCGATGAAGAGTGGATTGAACGCGTACGCGCAGAAATTCCAGAACTTCCAGACGCTCGTCAACAACGTTACGTAGAAGAATATGACCTTCCAGCATACGATGCGATGGTTTTAACATTGACGAAAGAAATGTCGGATTTCTTCGATGCGACAGTACAAGCAGGAGCTGACCCGAAACTTGCATCAAACTGGTTAATGGGTGATGTTTCAGCATACTTAAATAAAGAACAAATCGAATTACACGATACGAAATTAACACCTGAAAACTTAGCGAGCATGGTAAAATTAATTTCAGACGGTACGATTTCTTCAAAAATCGCGAAAAAAGTATTCCAAGAGCTCGTCACAAATGGTGGAGATGCAAATAAAATTGTGAAGGAAAAAGGAATGATTCAAATTTCTGATCCAGAGCAATTGTTAGCATTCGTTACAGAAGCGCTCGACAATAACGAACAATCTATCATTGACTTTAAAGAAGGTAAAAATCGAGCAGTCGGATTCCTCGTTGGCCAAGTGATGAAATTATCAAAAGGTCAAGCGAACCCACAACTCGTCAACAAGATTTTAATGGAAGAAATTCAAAAACGATAAGACTAAAAGAAACACCCAGTGCGCTGGGTGTTTCTTTCAAATGGAGGAAAATAAAATGACCGTTGAACGTCAATTTTTTGAAAAAGGAATTTCATTACAAACGTATATGGAACAAATGACGGAGAAAAAAGAAGAGAGCGAAAAAATTTATCAAACGTTTCAATTGCCAAAAGCTGTGCATTATTACGAAGCGTTCCGTCCGAAATCTCAAAATGTGTTAGTGATCACGGAAGATTGGTGTGGCGATGCGATGATGAACAATGCGATTTTGCGCCACTTAGGTGAAGTGTACGACCTCGATATGCGCATCGCCTACCGAGATGCAGATACGACGTTAATCGATCGCCATTTAACGAATGGGGGTCGTTCAATTCCGATTTATTTATTGTTAGACGATGAAGGAGAAGTGCTCGGGAAGTGGGGACCACGTGCACAAATGATTCAGCGTGACGTAACAAAGATAATGAGCAACTTACCGGATAAAGAAGCTCCGAATTTTGAAGAAAAACGTTCGGAAGCGATTCAACATTTAACGACTCAATATAAAGAAAACCGTGACTATTGGTTAGCGGTCCATGACGAATTAGTGATGTGGCTTACAAAGGGGTAGGAACATTTTGAAGCGTGGAACGTTATCATTACAGTAAATGACGATGAGAAAGAAGGAAAAATATGAAACGTGCACGATTAATTTACAACCCGACTTCTGGTCGTGAAATCATTCGTAAACATTTAGCTTCAGTTTTGGAAAAGTTAGAACGTGGTGGCTATGAAACGAGCACACATGCGACGACATGTGAAGGTGATGCGAAACATGCGGCAGAATGGGCAGTGGAGCAAGGCTATGATGTCATCATTGCTGCAGGTGGTGATGGGACGTTAAACGAAGTCGTCGCAGGGATCTCTCATTTTGAAAAACGCCCGAAAATCGGCTTAATTCCGACAGGAACGACAAATGATTTCGCGCGAGCTCTTCACATTCCACGAGAAATTGAAGAAGCTGTCGACATTATTGTAGACGGCTATTCACTACCTGTTGATGTCGGTTTAATGAATGGAGAACGCCATTTCATTAATATCGCAGGGGGCGGGAGAATTACGGAACTCACCTACGAAGTCCCGATTAAACTAAAAACAATGCTCGGCCAACTCGCTTATTATTTGAAAGGGATTGAAATGTTACCTTCCATCCATGCGAGTCATGTACATATCGAATACGATGGGGAAGTGTTCGATGAAGAAGCGATGTTATTTTTAGTAGGATTAACGAATTCGATTGGTGGATTTGAAAAGTTAGCACCTGGTGCGAGCATCAACGACGGTAAATTTACCTTGCTCATTTTACGCAAATGTAATATTGCAGAATTCATCCGAGTCGCAACGAATGCTTTACGTGGTGAACATTTAAATGATCCACTCGTCATTCATGCCCGCGCATCTTCTATTAAAATTCATTCAAATGATGAAGTATTGTTGAATTTAGATGGTGAATACGGTGGAAAACTTCCAGCAACATTCGATAATTTAGAACGCCATATTGAAATATTTGCGCCGAGTACCGCACTTGAACAATATACAAAATAAGAAGAACGCCGTTTGAATATCGTCACTCGATGTTCAAACGGTATTTTTTTCATTTCCTGCGCAATAATTCGAGGAAAGAATCGGAGAGAGCTTCTTTCTCGCTACATTCCGTGGTACACTAAATTTAAATTACAACAATTAGGAGCTATACGATGAAAAAAGTACTTACCTTTTTCACCACGTTAATAATTGTCGGCTTATTTATGTATTACCGCATTTATTTTATTCGTCTTAGTGGAAGATTGACTATCAAAAGCACCACGTTCACCTCAAAGTTTGAAGGAGACGTATCAAAAATTAATGACAATGGATTTACAACCGAAACAATTTATTGAAGTAGAAGAAAATCACCTTACTCCTGTTCAAAAAAAGCAAGAAGAATCAATATCAACACCTATTGAACAGCGACCAAAGCGCTCAGAGCCAGAGCGTGAGTCAGTCGAAGAGGATGCGCAACAAAAACAAAAAGAAGTATTAGGTGTTCCGATTATCGAAGGTTAAACGAATTTTGCGGATTGTACGGAGTTGCGAAGAGTATATCCAGATGGTGTTCCGAAAGGGCATCCAGCATATCGAGTAAAATTGGGTCGAGATGATGATGATTGGGCATGTGAAACGAGTAAATAGAGGAGGAACGTACGTGTCATTTGTAGTACATAAAAACGAACAACATATTGTCGACATCGTGGATTTAACGTCAGAAGGTCACGGTGTCGCTAAAATAGAACAATATCCGATTTTCATTCCAGGAGTTCTCGTCGGAGAAAAAGTGGAAATTAAAATTGTGAAAACATTGAAGAAATATGGTTTTGGAAAATTGCTCACGATTCTTGAAGAGAGTCGGGACCGAGTAGAGCCACCTTGTCCGGTATACGACGCATGCGGCGGCTGTCAAATGCAACATTTATCTTATGAGGCTCAACTTCAACAAAAATGGCAAAACGTACGTCAAACATTAGATCGCATTGGACATTTACAACATGTTCCGGTTCATCCTGTGAAAGGAATGAGTGAACCTTGGCGCTACCGCAACAAATCGCAAGTTCCGCTTCAACAACAAGGAGAGCGTGCAATGTGGGGATTTTATCGTCCGCGAACTCACGACGTCGTCGAAACATCGGAATGTCTCATTCAGTCGGCACATGCTGATCGTATTTTGAATGGGATGTTGCCCCATTTGCAACGTTTACAGCTAGAACCATATGACGAACAAACATTAAAAGGAACATTGCGTCACATCGTCGTCCGTGTCGGAGAAGCGACGGGCCAGTTGATGGTTGTTCTCGTGACGAATGTGAAAAAGTTAGCGAAAGAACGAGAAATCGTCGAACAGTTACTCGAAATTGAACCGACTATTACATCGATCGTGCAAAATGTGAATATGAAAAATACGAATGTCATTCTCGGCCACGAATCGACACCGATTTACGGTCCAGCCGTCATTGAAGATGAACTGAATGGCATCACATTCGAAATTTCAGCTAATTCGTTTTATCAAGTGAATCGCAAACAGACGGAAGTATTGTATGATCAAGCACTGCAATATGCAGACTTAACGGGAAAAGAGACAGTCATCGATGCGTATTGTGGCATCGGGACCATCTCCCTTTCTTTAGCGAAACGAGCGAAACATGTATATGGCGTCGAAATTGTCCCTGCTGCGATTGCAGATGCGAAGCGGAATGCGGAGCTAAACGGCATCGAAAACGCAACGTTCTTAGTCGGAAAATCAGAAGAAATCGTCCCAGAATGGTATGCTGAAGGGAAAAAATTTGACGTTCTCGTCGTCGATCCCCCACGCAAAGGCTGCGACGCCCAACTGTTAGAAACGATTCTCACATACAAACCAGAACGCGTCGTCTACGTATCGTGCAACCCCGCTACATTAGCCCGCGACTTAAAAATTTTACACGAAGGCGGCTACAACATAGAAGAAGTGCAACCCGTCGACATGTTCGGACACTCTACTCATATTGAAAATGTAGCGAAACTAACAGTTCGTCCAATGTAATTGTCCGTGTAGATGTTCGTCATTTCGCAACATCGCTTTAGAGAATACGAAAGTCCACGGCATGACGCTGTTAGCTGGAATCTCTAACGTGTATGGAAATTGAGCGGTTGCGATGAGTGTACCGCTAGCTTCGTAATTCATTTTAGGTGCTTCGATAAGTAGTGTGTGATCGGAAGCATTTTGGATAAATGTGTGAACGGCGATTCCCCCGTCTTTTTTGCGAACAGGAAGAATGGGTGAGAACCGTTCATCTGTTTTTGAAGTAGATGTTTCATACGTTTGTTTCCACATGTCTAGGTCAGATTTTGAAAGTTGACGTTCCCACGTCGGATGAAATTGAATTTGCATATGTACACAACCTTTCGATTAAAATGAATATATCTTAGCATACATGAAAAAAGACAAAGTTGATTGTTCAACTTTGTCTTCACGTATTATTTATTGAATTTTTCTTTCACTTTGTTTGAAAGTTCTTCTGTTTTTTCTTTCATTTCATCAGCAGCGTGGCTCGCTTTATCTTTCACATCGCCGAAAGCTTGTTCAGCTTTCCCTTTTAATTGGTCGAGTTTGCCTTTTGCTTCTGTAGATGAATCATTTGTCGCTTTACCAGCAGCTTCTTTCACGTTACCTTTTACTTCGTCTGCTGCGCCTTTTACATGATCTTTATTCATAATATGTAACCTCCAAATGTTTTGTTAGTATATGTTTACCCGAAATAAAAAAGTTCAAACATTTTATTATAATTTAACGTCTAATCATTGCATAAACAGCAAGGAAGGTGATTTTGTTGAAACGTCAGCCATCGATTCAAAGTGAGCGGCGTTATATGACAGGGCTCGATGGATTAAGAGCAATTGCGGTCATTGCCGTATTGTTTTACCATATGAATTTTCCGTGGGCATCCGGAGGATTTTTAGGAGTTACGTTATTTTTCGTTTTGTCGGGTTATTTAATTACAGATTTACTAGTCGTGGAGTGGAAACGAGATCGAACGATTGACTTTAAGCGCTTTTGGCTTCGAAGAGCGAGACGTTTACTTCCAGCGATGTATGTGATGGTCATAGCAGTTACCGCATGGATCACATTATTTGATAGACAATTAGTACATACGTTAAAAGAAGATTTATTATCTGTCTTTTTCTACTTTAGTAATTGGTGGTTTATTTATAAAGATGTATCTTATTTTGAAACTTATGACTCCCCGTCACTCGTGACTCATTTTTGGTCACTCGCGGTGGAAGAGCAGTTTTACATTATGTGGCCTGTTATCATATTCATATTATTTTTCTTATTCCGAAAAAAACAAGTCGTCGGTTTTATTTTATTTTTATTGATGGCTGCATCGACAGTTTGGATGGGTATTTTATATGAGCCAGGAGAAGATCCGACACGGGTCTATTACGGAACGGATACACGTGCATTTTCTTTAATCGTCGGCGCTTTATTAGCGTTCGTTTGGCCGAGCCGCCAATTGTCGGCAGATGTAGGGAAAGGTGCGAAAGCATTATTAGATTTTGTCGGTTTTACGAGTTTAGTTTTAATTATTATTTTAATGAATGCAATCGATCAATTCGATCCGATTTTATACTACGGAGGTATGTTGTTAATTTCGGGATTGATGGCGATTGCAATTGCGGTTGCAGCGCATCCTGCTAGTTTCTTCGGCAAGTTGTTGAGCATCAAGCCATTAGAATGGGTAGGCTTGCGTTCATACGGGATTTATTTATGGCATTATCCGATTATTATGCTCGTCGGTTCGTCTTATTACAATGACGGTACGTGGAGTTGGACAGTGGCATTCCAAATCGCGCTCGTATTACTACTTTCAGATTTATCTTGGAAATTGATCGAAGACCCTATCCGACGTGGACGTTTGAAACAGTGGATAATTGCCATTCGCAAACGTCAAACGACAGTTATGGATGCTTTCATTGCAACGCGACGTCGTTGGCAACCATTATTACTTCTTCTCGTTGTTGCGACATATGGACTTGTCGTCGCTGAACCGTATGTGAAAAGCGCGCAAGTTGAAGAAGAGTTAGAGGCAGCTTTAACTGAGCAATTTGAGCAAGAACAAGCAGCGCGTCTGGAACAGCAAGAGAAAGAGCGAGCGGCGCGTGAACAAGCTGAACAAGAAATTTTAGCAAAATTATACGAAGAACCGATCGTCTTTATCGGAGATTCTGTCGCACTTACTGCGATTCCTTATTTACAAGAGCTATTCCCAGCAGGAGAAATTGATGTGAAGATTGGACGTCAATTCCGTGCAGCTCCTGAAATTATTGAGCAATTGAATGTGCAGGGCAAACTGCATGATTACGTCATTTTCAGTCTCGGAACGAATGGAGTCTTCAATGAGCAGACAGCGACGAGTATGATTGAACAGCTCGGTCCAGAACGCCACATATTTTTCGTGAATACACGTATGCCTGATCATTGGCAAGAGAGAGTGAACGGAACGCTACAAAAAATGGCGAATCAATATGATCACGTTCATTTAATCGATTGGTACAATTTAAGTGCGAACTATGTCGATCATTTTGAACCAGATCTCACTCATTTGAAGCCGAGTGGTGGCCAAAAATATGCAGAAATGATTGCGAAAGCATTGGAAGAACATGCGTTAAATCGCTAAAAGAGAAGCTTCTTGTTATAATATAACGGGAAGCTTCTTTATGTTATAATTTGAACATCATCGAAATACGTAAGGAGAGGCTCATTATGATTCATGTCGTATTCGTCTGTCTCGGTAATATTTGTCGTTCTCCGATGGCAGAAGCGGTATTTCGCCATCTTGTGAAAGAGCGAGGATATGAGAAGAAAATTAAAGTAGATTCAGCTGGAACGAGCAATTGGCATATTAACAAACGCCCGCATATCGGGACACTTGATAAATTAGAAAAATATAACATTTCGTCTGAAAATATGTATGCACGTCAATTTCGTAAAGAAGACGGTAAAGCGTTCGATTATATCGTTGCGATGGACCAAAGCAACTATGACAATATCGTCAGCGTATTAGACCCTGACGACTGTTCGCACGTCTTTAAATTATTAGATTTAACAGAAGTTGAAAATAAAGATGTACCCGACCCATACTATACGGGTGACTTTGAAGAGACGTATCAGCTCGTTTTAGATGGAAGTGAACGTTTACTCGCAAAAATTATTAAAGAACATCAGTTGTAAAAGGAGAAGCTATTGAATATACCGATCATTTATGAAGACAACCATTTACTCGTCGTCGAAAAAGTGCCGAATATTCCGGTTCAAGAAGATGCGAGCGGAGACCGAGATATGTTAACGATTTTAAAAGAAGACTTAAAAGAACGTTACAATAAACCAGGCAATGTGTATTTAGGGCTCGTTCATCGTTTAGATCGCCCGGTCGGAGGAGCGATGGTATTTGCGAAAACATCGAAAGCAGCCTCGCGCTTATCAGACACATTGCGCAAACAAGAAATGGACCGCACATATATCGCAGTCGTCAATGGGCGTGTCAAACAACAAAAAGGGACGCTTGAACATTATTTATGGAAAGATCGTCAAAAAAATGAAGTGTATGCAGTTGGCGCGAAAAAGCGTGATGCGAAAAAAGCAGTGTTGCACTATGAAGTCATCGGTCGTCATGCTGATTACACGATGGTGCGTGTGAAGCTTGAAACAGGACGCTCGCATCAAATACGCGTGCAATTCCAAACGATTGGACATCCTTTATACGGTGATCAAAAGTATGGAGGGCGCTACGTTCAAAAAGGTGAACAAATTGCGCTTTGGTCTTCTTCGTTAACGTTTCCACATCCGACGCAAAAAGAACCGCTCACTTTTGAAGCACCATTACCTAAACATGCGCCTTGGAACTTATTTAACTAAAGATTAACGGAGGCTATTATGACAGAACATCCATTTATTCCAGTAATTATCGGAACGAATATTAACGCTTATACGATGGCTCGTTCTTTTCACGAAGAATATGGAGTGAAGCCGATTATCGTCGGTCGAGCATCGTTGCCATTCACTGAATATAGTACGATTATGCACGCTTATGAATATGAAGCGGACTTACACAATCCAAAAACATTCGTCACTTTTTTAAATATGGTGGCACGTAAATATGCGAGCTTAGAGAAAAAATATATTTTAATTGGTACGGATGATTTATACGTACAGCTCATCATTGAAAATAAAGAAATGTTGCGCGAACATTATTTATTTAATTACATCGATGAAGATTTAATGGAACAAGTGTATATTAAGAAAAATTTCTACAACTTATGTAGAGAACATGATATCGATATTCCATCGACATACTATCATTCATGCGCTTCAGATGAAGAATTTACAGAAGAAGTGATGTTCCCTGTAATTATTAAGCCGAGCGATGGTGTGCAATATTATCGCAATCCATTTGAAGGTTTGCAAAAAATTTATAAAGTGGATTCGTACGAAGAAATTAACGAAGTTATTCGCCTTGTAAAAACAGGTGGTTATCAAGAAGATTTAATTATTCAAGATTTCATCCCTGGGGATGATACATACATGTGGGATTCGGTGTATTATGCGGATCAGGACGGAAAAGGCCAGCTCATCTCATTCGCGCAAGTTGCGTTACAGGAACACGCAATGACAGCTATCGGAAATTATACCGCATTGCTCACACGTTACAATGAACAAATGATGACGAAGCTCGCGCGCTTTTTAGAAGCGATTGGCTATGTTGGCTTTGCGAACTTCGACTTGAAATACGATGAACGCGATGGGAAATTCAAAGTGTTCGAAGTGAATATTCGTCAAGGACGTTCGAGTTATTACGTCAACGCTTGTGGTTACAGCATGGCGAAACTATTCGTCGATGACTTAATTTACCGTGAGAAAAAAGAACTCGCGTACGTGAAAGAACCGATGTTATTTTCAGTCGTTCCGAAATACGTATTACGCAAATACGTACAAGACGAGAAGCTCGTACAAGAGATGAACCGTCTCATCAAGCACGGCAAATACATCGATCCGCTCGATTACAAAGCGGACAATTTATTGAAAAGAAAATGGTATTTATTAATGCGTCAATTAAATTACGTTAAAAAATACCGCAATAGCAGTTGGAAATAGGCTTTTAAAAATATGAAGGAGTGTTCAAAAGAATGCCAGTTTTAGATCGCACGAATGCAGCGGAAGTAGAACGTTATGAAAAGTTTGTAAGGGAGACACCGTACCGTTCTTTAACACAGGACTTATATTGGTCTGAAGTGAAAGACGATTGGGGAAATGAACAAGTGTACGTAGAACGTGACGGTGAAATCGTTGCGGCGATGTCGATTTTAATTAAATCGGTACCAGGAGGATATTCATTGCTTTATGCGCCACGTGGACCGTTATGTGATTTCAATGACATTGAACTCGTTGAAGAGTTGTTGCAGGAAGCGGAAGTTGTAGCGAAAAAGCATAAAGCATTCGCTTTAAAAATGGATCCGGAACAATTGTATACAGAAGAGCTCGATGCGTTATATCGCGACCGAGGTTATGAAGTGACGAACGTAGGCGCAACGAAAGAACAATTAATTCAACCGCGCTTCAATATGATCGTTCATTTAAAAGATGAAGACCCAGATTCACTCATGTTGAAATTCCGTGGACGCACACGCAGTAAAATTCGTCGCGCAGCACGTGAAGGAGTAGAAGTTTCATATGGAATAGATGAACAATATTTAAAAATCTTCTATTCAATTTATGAAGAAATGGGGAAACGTAACCAAATCTCAATCCGTTCTTACGAATACTTCATTAAAATTTTGAAAGCATTCCCGAACGATGCGCGCATTTACGTTGCGAAGCACGAGGAAGACTATTTAGCAGCGGCTGTGACGATTAACTATGAAGGTAAGTTATATTATTTATACGCGGGAAGTTCTAATGAAAAACGCAACATGAACGCAAGTCATTTACTCAATTATGAAATGATGCTTTGGGGAATTGAAGCGGGAGCGGATCAATACGACCTCGGTGGTGTCTTTATTTTAGACGGTGAAAAAGATGGACTCTTTAACTTTAAAAATGGGTTCTGTCAACAAGATGGCGTCACACATTATATAGGGGAAGTCGATAAAGTGTACCGTCCGATGGTGTATAAAATGTTTGTGAAGCTCGTTCCGAAATTACAAGAAATTCGCAAGAGTTTAAGTCTCGGTTAATCGAGCAAGGGGGAAGACGATGATTACTCAATTAATGCAATCGACTCAAAATAAATGGAAATTTGATCAAATGATGCCTGTGCAAGAACAGATGATTCCGCTCATGTTAGAAGGGCGTGACATTATCGCAGAATCGCCTACAGGAACAGGGAAGACACTCGCTTACGTATTACCACTTCTTGAACTCATTCAAAATGTGGAAGGGCGCACGGCTGCTTTAATCGTCACACCGTCACAAGAGCTTTCGATGCAAATTGTGAATGTCATCCGCGATTGGTCCGCAGGGACTTCGATTAAAGTGACACAGCTCATCGGTGGGGCGAATGTGAAAAGACAGATAGAAGCTTTGAAAAAGAAACCGCAAATTGTTGTAGGGACACCAGGGCGTATTAATGAATTAATACGTGATAAGAAATTTAAAATTCATGAAGTATCTTATATCGTGTTAGATGAAGCGGACCAATTGTTGTCACGAGACTATCGCGTCATGGTGAAAAACTTTATCGAACGCGCGCAAAATGACTGTCAAGTAGCGGTTGTATCAGCGACAATTACAGAAGAAATTGAAATTGTGGCGAAGCGCTTTATGAAAGAGCCAGCACGCATTCAAGTAGAAGCGAGTGAAATTATTCAAGGAAGCACGATTACACATTCATACGTGAAGGTGGATGAGCGTGATAAGTTGAAAGTTGTCCGTGGTTTAGCAGCATTACCGAACATGTACGGGCTAGCTTTTATTAACAATGTCGATCAAATTATGATTAAAGAAATGCAACTCAGTTATACGAATACACCGATCGGCATTTTGTACGGAACGATGAGCAAAAAAGACCGTACAGACGTGTTACGTCGTTTCCGAAATGGTGATATTAAAATTTTAATCGCGACCGATCTCGCTGCGCGTGGATTAGATATTGAAGGACTTACGCATGTCATTCATATGAATGTCCCTCATTCTGAAGAACAATACATTCATCGTTCGGGACGTACAGGCCGAGCAGGCGAAGATGGAGAGTCTTTATCGCTCATTTCGTATAAGGAAGAACGCAATTACCGCAAATTGACGAAATCTTATAAGCCAATTCAAAAAGAATGGCAAAATGGTAAACTTCGAGAAAAACAAAAAGAGACAAAACCGAAGTTTCAAAAGAAAAAACGTAAATAAAAATAGCTAGAGAACAGTACAAACGGTACGTCGTTCTCTAGCTATTTTTTAATTTTCGTCCAATTGCGTTAAGATGATCGGTTTATCTTTCGTGACAACGATTGTATGCTCAATTTGAGCGACAGGGGAGCGGTCAGGTGTAATAAATGTCCAGCCGTCTCCTGATTCGATAATTTGGTCTGCAGTATGAGAGATAAAAGGCTCTACCGCTAATACCATGCCATCTTTCATAATCGTTTGATCCCAAGCGTCATAATAGTTTAAAACGTGTTGTGGTTCTTCATGTAGTGATGTTCCGATACCGTGTCCTGTTAAGTTACGAATCACTTTTAGGCCGTTACGTTTCGCCACACTTTCAACAGCTTTTCCGATTTGGTTTAACTTTGAACCAGCTTTCACTTTCGTCATCGCCCAGTTGAACGCTTCTTCTGCTACGTCGCAGAGCTGTTGTTTTTCCGCGTCATCGCCGACGACAAATGAAATACCTGTATCCGCGAAATAGCCACCGTGTGAACCAGAAACATCAATGTTGACGATGTCACCTTCTTTAATCACTTGATCGCTCGGAATACCGTGCGCTACTTCATGGTTCACACTAATGCATGTTTGACCAGGGAAGTCGTATTGATCAATCGGTGCTGAGACAGCATCGTATTTTTTAAATAATTCCTCAGCTAAATTGTCGAGCTCTTTCGTTGTGACGCCTGGTTTTGTCGCGGCTTTCATCTCTTCGCGAATTGTCGCGACAATTTGTCCGATTTTTTTAAGTCCTGCAAGTTGTTCTTCGTTTGTTACGATCATTGTTTTCATCCTTTACACTTAGTTTGTTCTTTTACTATACCATAAAGAAAAAGTATCGCGCTAACGGGCGATACTTTCAAGTTTGTATTTGAATTGTTTGACCCAAACAATAAAACCAAAAATAACAGCACTGAGAAACAGTGCAGCGACAGAAACAAATAATTCTTCAAATCCATTTTTCATTGCGATGCCTACAAATGTCCAAATGAAGACGAGACCTAAAGGGATGTCTGTATAATGATAGACGAAATGTAAAGCAAAAGCTGTAGCAAGCGTCAACATAATGACAGCCCAAAGTGGATCACTTAAGCCGAATGCAGACCAATTATGCCACGTAATTGCATAGTTGAAGTCAAACATCATCATTAGAAATGTCCATCCGAATGAAAGACTAACCGGAACTCTACCGTCCCACTGATTTATATGTTTGTCATACGTTAAATAAAGCAAGTAATGAATGAGCAATGAAAGCAATAATGACAATGTGGAATACATATAAAAATCATTGTGCCATAACATTAAATGTCCTAAGTTCAATATCCAAATTCCGATTAAAAGCAAAGCTCTCGTTTGGAATACTGTATTGATTTCGGATTGAAAGCTGCGATACACCCAATAAATGAAAGCACTAATAATGGCTAAACGTATAAAGAAAGTGTAATAAGCTGGCATGATGAGAATAGGTAGGCGGTTGACGATTTCATTCGTCGACCCACCGTGAAAAGGCAAGACATCTGCGAGGATGTTTACGATGGAGACAGTGAGCAATGAAAGGATAAGCAATAATCGAGTTAACATTGTCTACCTCCCCCTATCATAGTATACAAAGAAAACAGTTTAGAAAGTATATGAAAAATCGAAAGTTTCGTCACAAAACAATGACAATATACAAAATCGAATAAATGTTATACTGAGAAATAGAGAAAATAGGTACGGGAATGAAAATGATTACATCATAATACAGATAGGAAGGGCAGAGCGATGAGAATAGATGGAGAGCGTATGTATTTGAAAATTTTAAGCGAAAATGATGTGTACGTATTTACACAATTATTAATTCGCAATAAAGAGTATTGGTCGATGTATGAGCCGAGATTTAGTGATGCTTACTATACGGTCGATACACAGCGAGATAAAATTAAACGTTCTTTGCAAGCTTATCGTGAAAAACGTGAATTTAATTTCGGAATATATTCGTATGAAACGAATCAATTACTCGGTCATATTTCACTTTACAATGTAAAACGTTTACCATTTTTAAGTGGATTTGTCGGTTATTCAATCGACGAGACTCAAGCGGGAAATGGATATGCGACAGAGGCTCTCTCTTTAGTAGCAGATTATGCTTTTCAACGTTTGAGTTTGCATCGATTAGAAGCATATGTTTCGCCAGAAAATGAAGGTTCTATTCGAACGTTAGAAAAAAATGAGTTCGTTCGCGAAGGGTTATTACGTAATTTAATTTATATTAATGGAGTATGGGAAGATCATTATTTATATGCTCTTTTACGTAAAGATTATGAAGCGCAATTGAATTAATAAAATGCCCGTGCTCCATGAGCGGCGGGCATTTTGAATGGAAAAATTAAATATGATCGTATCCGTTAATTATGACATCTAACTTCCCAGTGTCAGGGTCTGCGACGAGGCCATGAACGGGAACATTTTTCACCATGAGTGGATGGTTACGCACAGCATCGACACTTTCGGTAACGCTTTCAGTAACGTTGTCGAAACCGCGTAACCAATCTTCTAAGTCAATGCCTGAGTATTTCAACATTTTAAATGTGTTTTCGTCAATTCCGCGGTCGATCATATTATGTACGACACGGTCTACATTGACGCTAGACATACCACAGTCATAATGACCGATAATGTATACTTCGTCGGCTTGTAATTCATAAATAGCGACGAGCACACTACGCATAATACCTCCGAATGGATGAGCGATCATTGCACCTGCACTTTTAATAATTTTCGCATCGCCATTTTTTAAATTCATCGCTTTTGGTAAAAGTTCGATGAGACGCGTATCCATACAAGATAAAATGACGATATGCTTGTCGGGGTACTTCGTTGTTTGATATTGTTCGTACTGTTTTTCTTGTACGAATGAATCGTTATATTGTAAAATTTCATCTAAAATAGTCAATCAAGAAACCACCTTTCATCTATTAAAAGAACATGCATTCTTTTGTATATAATACCACTTAAAGAAAATTGTGGGTAGATAAAAAATCGCAAATGAAAGATTTTTTAAAAAAGACACTTCGTTCATAAAGAAAAAGGCATCTATGTTTTAAAAAACCCATTCATTTGCGACAGTCATGCATGTAAACGATTATAGATTTAAGCGGTAATCGTGTTCTGGTTTAGGATCTACAACTGATGCATCTTCTGAGTGTACTGCACGCTGTAAGAAGTAAGTTGTGAAGTAAGAAGAAAGACCAAGTAAAACCATGTATCCAATTACTGTTGTGTACATTAAAGCCATGAAAAATCGACTCCTCTCCTAAATACATACTTCATACATTATACATGAAAGCGTTAAAATAATTAAGTGTTTTCACAAAAATTTCTTAAAGCGCCCAATTTCCATTGCGGAAAATCGGCACAATTTCACCAGCATGTGTTTTCGCATCGATATTCATCTCTGCTGAACCGATCATGAAATCGACGTGCGTTAAGCTGTCATTTAGTCCACGAGCCGCTGTTTCTTCAGGTGTCATATCTTTCCCACCTTCTAAGCAGAAAGTATACGCGCTCCCTACCGCTAAATGATTAGATGCGTTTTCGTCGAATAAAGTGTTATAGAAAAGCGTGTTTGAGTTTGAAATCGGTGAATCGTGTGGCACGAGTGCTACTTCTCCTAAACGCTTCGAACCTTCATCT
Source organism: Savagea faecisuis (assembly GCF_042675605.1). Taxonomy (NCBI): domain Bacteria; kingdom Bacillati; phylum Bacillota; class Bacilli; order Caryophanales; family Caryophanaceae; genus Savagea; species Savagea faecisuis. The sequence continues at coordinate 23,069 of NZ_JBHTJF010000042.1, read as the reverse complement.
GTTGCGATGAGTTGTTTTAAGACATCTTCACCTTGCGCTGCTTTTACATCGACGACAGCCCCATCTTTAAATGTTAATGTAAAATCGTCAATAATATTTCCGCTATAGCTTAAAGGTTTCGTGCTCGAGACGAAGCCATTCACACGGTCTTTATGAGGTGCGGTAAATACTTCTTCTGTCGGCATGTTGGCCATGAAAGTATGCCCGTCTGCGTTGACACTACTACCACCCGTCCAAATATGGCCTTCTGGCAAGCCGATCGTTAAATCTGTGCCAGGTGCAGTGTAAATTAATTCATCAATATTTAAAGCATTTAATGCATCTGCTTTTTCATGAAGAATCGCATCGTGTTTTTTCCAAGCTGTGACAGGGTCCTCTTCTGTAATGCGTGTCGCTGCAAAAATAGCATCCCATAAATGGTTCACTTGCTCTTTCTCTTCGACTTCGGGGAACACTTTAGCTGCCCAAGCAGGAGAAGCGGCTGCGACAACGGTCCAACTAAATTGATCCGCTTGCATGAGGCGACGGAATGGAACGAGCGCTTTACCCGATGCTCGTTGTGCCGCACTTAAACGTTCTGAAGAAATCGACGCAAAAACATCAGGGTCTTCAGACACAATACTAATAAATGCTGCTTTTTCCTCCGCTAACGTATTACGTTCGAGTGCTTTCCACGAAGGGAACGTTTGAAGTGATTCTAAAGGAGCGTTCTCATAGTGAATTTTAGAGGTCTGTTCGTCTGACCAATCTACGTGAACGACTTTAGCCCCGTTATTATAAGCTTTTTCAACGAGGTGACGTGTCAGTTCTTTCGCTTCAAGTGAAGAGCGAATGTGTAAAGATTGGCCTTCTTGTAAGTTTACACCGACTTTAATAATTAAATCTGCATAATTCAAAAGTTTGCTATTTAGTTCAAACATCTCTTAAAAACTCCTTTCAATTTCTGCTATAATGGTATCAAGTCGTAATCGTATGTACAATTATTTGAGAAGAAATATGAAAATTGCACATATCATCACTTTTAAATTGTATACTACGAATACAATGAAATAAAATGTTTGGAGGTTAGGAAATGGATATATCAACAGTTGTTGGTCTGATCGTCGGGTTTGTCTCTTTACTTCTCGGGATGTACTTTAAAGGAGTAACTCCTGACGCGTTAATTAACCCTGCCGCAATTCTCATCATTATTGCTGGGACAATCGGTACAGTTATTATCGCATTCCCATTAAACGAACTAAAACGCATACCTAGTTTGTTTGGCGTATTATTTAAAGAACAAAAGCTACAGTCAGACGAAGAGTTGATTAAAATGTTTTCCGAATGGGCAGATGTTGCTCGTCGTGAAGGACTTTTATCATTAGAATCAAAAGCTTCAGATATCGATGATCCGTTTTTGAAAAATGGATTAAACTTAGCGATTGATGGGCAAAACGCAGACTACATAAGAGATGTTTTAACGGAGGAAGTAGATGCAATGAGTGAGCGACATGCCTCAGGTGCATTGATATTCTCTCAAGCAGGTACATACGCTCCTACATTAGGGGTACTTGGTGCGGTTGTCGGATTAATTGCAGCTTTGAAAGATATGAACGACATTGATGCTTTAGGAATCGCGATTTCTGCGGCGTTCGTAGCGACATTATTAGGTATCTTTACGGGATATGTAATGTGGCACCCATTTGCTAATAAATTGAAACGTAAGTCATCTGTTGAAGTCCAGCAGAAGATGATGATCATTGAAGGGATACTTTCTGTTTTAGAAGGGGAAGCACCGCGTGTCATTGAGCAAAAATTAGCATCATTCTTGCCAGCAAGCAAACGAAAAGCGTTAATCGCTGACGATGATGAGTAAAGGGGTGACAGTGTAAGTGGCGAAAGAAAGACGTAAGAAAAAACAAGAAGAATGTGCCGATGAATCCTGGCTTCTTCCTTATGCCGACTTATTAACATTGCTGCTCGCTCTATTTATCGTTCTTTTCGCATCGAGTTCTATCGACCAAGAGAGAATGCAACGTTTATCTTCTGTTTTCAACGATATTTTTGATGGAAATAGTGGAATTATGCAAAATAACTCACCGACAGAAGTTCCGCGTCCGAGTGACTCTAATCAAGAATTAGAAAATTCTTCTTATTTAGAAGATCAACGTTCATTAGGTGAAATTCAAGAAAAGTTGGATGAGTACATTGCATTAAACGAATTAGAAGGGCAGTTCGAGACACATTTGACAGATGAAGGCTTACTCATTACGATACGAGATAGTATTTTATTCGAGATGGGAAAAGCTGAAGTAAGTGCAGAATATTTGCCATTAGTTGAAGAAGTAGCTGAGCTTTTAATTTTCGATCGTCCGCGTCAAGTCATCATTACAGGACATACGGACAACATTCCGATTAACACAGCAGAATATGCATCGAACTGGGAGCTCAGTATGATGCGCGCATTGAACTTCTTACGAGCACTCGTGGCACATGAAGATATGGATCCTTCATTTTTCAGTGCGAAAGGATACGGTGAATATCAACCGATCGCTTCGAACGACACGGCAGAAGGAAGAAGTAAAAACCGTCGTGTTGAAGTGTTAATTCAACCTTTAATTACGAAAGACGGCACGACATTACCACTGCCATAAAAAAATCACCGCATTCTCAAAAGTTGAGAGTACGGTGATTTTTTATTTACGTAAGTTGCCAAGTTCAGCCGCAATTGCTTGCATTTCATTCGCTGAAATATGATCGCGCTTCATGACCATTTCGTAAATAAATTTTAAATCTTCATAATTTGAATCGTTGAAGTGCTCCGCTTTCATCGCATCAACGTTCGCCATCTTTAATTTATCTTTCATCGCTTCAATCATTCGCTCGATATTGAGTGAAGAAGGTTGTGACAAGTCCAAGTGCAAATCCCCCTTTTTTAAAAAAATCGTATGTTCTTATCATTCCACGAATATACGCGGAAGTCAATTGTATGAATAGTGGATTACAGTTTGTTTTTTACGAGAAAAGGGTATAATACAAATAGGATATGACTACTAATATGGAGGGTCTTTACATGAAAAAAAGCAAATTAGGGAAATTTATCGTATTAGGAGCGCTCGTCGGTGGCGCGCTTAGTTTATTAGATCGAGGGACACGAGAAGTCGTAAAAGAGCGTACAGACCGTGCGTTATACTACGCGAAAAACCCTCAAATTTTAAAAGAAGAAATCGAACAACAAGTGGAGAAATGGTCATCGATTTATGAACAAGCGTCAGGTGAAATTTCTTCATTTGCTGAACAATTTAATGATTTAAAAGAATTGACACCACAAGTGAAGCAGATGGTTGTAGAAGCGAAAGAAGCCTTTATTGACCAAAAAGAATAAGAGAGTGAGGGGAGATTATGGGAAAGAAAAATAAATTTGTAGAGAAAAAAGATGAATTGATGGAGGAGACGAAGGTCGGTCAATTTATCGATGATTTAAAAGATGGAACAATTGAAGAGTTTGATGCGACGACGAAAGATGGATTTATTAAACAGTTCATTATTCGCATTCAAAAAGTAGATGTCTCAGGTCTCGCTTCTCAATTAGCGTTTTTCTTCCTATTGTCACTCTTCCCTCTACTCATTTTTATGATGACATTGTTGCCGTTTTTAAATTTAGATCAAACACAAATATTATTATTTATTAAAGAATATGCACCTGAAAATGTCGCTTCATTAATTGAAACGACGTTGAAAGAAGTGTTAAGTAATCGAAGTGGAGGATTGTTGTCCATCGGTGCCCTTGCGACAGTATGGTCAGCATCTAAAGGGATGAATGCTTTAACGAAAGCGTTAAATCGTTCATATTATGTAGAAGAAACACGTAATTTTGCGGTTGCGCGAATTATGTCGGTCGTCTTTACAATTATGTTAATTGTTGCGATTGCAGCTGCCCTCGCATTGCCGATTTTTGGAGAGCAGATCGGACGTGTCATTTTCTCTTACTTAGGACTAGAAAACGGCTTTATACAAGTGTGGAATCAGTTGAGATGGCTATTGCCATTTTTAATGATTTTCATCACGTTTACACTCATGTATTGGGTCGTACCGAGTAAGCGTCTACCATTTATGACTATTTTGCCAGGAAGTATCGCAGCAACACTTGGTTGGATTATTACATCGCTCGGCTTTTCGTTCTATATTAGTAATTACGGAAACTATTCGAGCACGTACGGTAGCATCGGGGCGATTATCGTCTTAATGATGTGGCTTTATTTTTCAGCTATCATTTTAATTATATGTGGACAACTAAATGCGGTACTTTATGATCGCCATGAAAAGAGAAAAAAAGACGCAGAAACACTCGTAGATTTAACAGAAGTATAAATAAAAATGCATGGACAGAAGTTTGATTCTGTTCATGCATTTTATTTTTTTAAGACTCAACGCTATTTAACATACGAAGTCCGTTTAAAATAACGAGAATTGTACTACCTTCGTGCCCGATAACGCCGAATGGTAAATCGACGACTTGTAAGAAGTTTGAGATGATTAAAATCGCAATGACTGAAACTGAGAAAAATACGTTTTGTTTCACAATGCGGTTCATTTTTTCAGAAAGTTGAATCGTGTAAGGAATTTTCGTTAAGTCGTTTTTCATTAAGACGACGTCCGCTGTTTCAAGGGCCACGTCTGTCCCTTCACCCATCGCGATACCTGAAGTTGCAGTAGCGAGTGCAGGAGCGTCGTTAATGCCATCTCCAATCATTCCGACTTGTCGACCGTCTTGCATCATCGCTTTAATTTGTTCGACTTTCGTTTCAGGTAAACATTCAGCGACGTAACGGTCAACTCCAGCTTCTTTCGCGATCACTTCTGCCGTACGTTCGTTATCACCTGTTAACATAACCGTTTCAATTCCGAGTTGTTTCAATGCTTGAATCGCATCAATCGCTTCTTGACGTAACGTATCTTTCAATGCGGCAGCGGCCATGACTCCTTGTTCGTCTTTCATGAAGATGACTGTTTTACCTTCTGATGCAAGTCGTTCCGCGACATTGTTTTGGAAATTCGCTACATGATTTTCTCCAATAAAACGTGGGTTTCCGACGAAAATTTCTTCGTTTTTTGAATAAGCACGCAAGCCGTGACCAGGTACGTCTTCAATTTCTAGTGAGCGACTGTAAGCGATATTGCGCTCATCTGCATATTTTGTAATCGCGATTGCAAGTGGGTGGTTCGACTGTGATTCGATCCCTGCGAGTAAAGCGAGCACATCTTCTTCTTGTAATCCGTCACGCACGATGAAGTCTGTAACGACTGGCTTACCTGTCGTTAAAGTACCTGTCTTATCAAAAGCGACGACATCGAGTGTTGCGAGGTGTTCTAAGTGAACGCCTCCTTTAAAGAGAACGCCACGTTTCGCTCCGTTTGAAATTGCAGCGAGTGTCGCTGGCATAATCGAAGCCATTAATGCACAAGGAGATGCGACGACGAGAAGGACAATTGCACGATACAATGATTCTGTCCATGTCCATCCGAGTGCATAGTGAGGGACGAGAGCCATTAATACCGTTGAAGCGACGACAATTTTAACATATGTGCCTTCAAAGCGTTCGATAAACTGCTGAGAAGGAGATTTTTCACTTTGCGCGTTTTGTACCATCGTAATGATCTTTTGGAATAAAGAATCTTCACTCGGTTTCGTCATTTCCATTTGAATCGCACCGCTCATATTGACAGTACCTGCGAATAAATCATCGCCGATTTCTTTCGTCACGGGCACTGATTCACCATTGATCGCCGACATATCGACTGATGTTGTTCCGTGGATGATCGCACCGTCGACAGGGATGCGTTCACCTGGTTTGACGAGTAATTTTGAACCGACTTGCAAAGAAGAAGTTGCGACTTTAATTTCAGTACCATCTTCTTGAATGAGCCAAGCTTCTTCTGGTTGCATTTCCATTAAAGCTGAAATTTCTTGGTGACTTTTATTTAATGTGAAAGTTTCCATCGCTCCGCTAATGGCGAAGATGAAAATTAAAATCGCACCTTCTGCCCAATACCCGATCAGTCCAGATCCGATTGCGGCGAACACCATGAGCATTTCAACGTTTAGCTCTTTATTGGCGATCGTTTCTTCGATTCCTTCTTTCGCTTTTGCGAATCCACCGATGATGAAAGCGATAATGTACATAATGACAGAAGGTTGTTCGAGTCCATTTTTTCCTAAAAGCCATGCGATGACGATTAAAACCCCTGAAATAATCGCAGCGATTATTTCCATTTTCGCTTCTAAATTCGCATCGTTTTTCGGTTTTTCTTGTTGGATATTTTGAATTTTATCATTTACACAAGTTGTCATTGTATTCCTCCTAATTGATAATTTATTTCATTTAGAATAATTATCATAAATAAAGAGATGTTGATACATCAATGTTTATCTAATTGAAAACGATTCTTAGTAACAATTCTTTATTTATAATGATTATAATGTAATTGTACTTCATCTAGGAATAGATGCAACCGAAATGTATTGTGAAACTTCATTATTGTCGAAATTGTGAACGAGAAAAGACAAATGAAAAAGATTCTCTTCTTCAATAGAATAAACAAAAAAAGAAAGCCTCGAATGAGCAAGGCTTTCTTGTAATCGGGAGAGGAGTCTCTCAACTAGTGAACTACCCACCACTTAACTTCGTTTGAAGTGGGGGCTTCTCGCTTCCACGAACATAGCTTGCAAGCAAGTCTTATGTGTTCTCCACGAGCGTGAATTCGGGGCATTCCAACCCTACTGATACGCAATGTTTTTAGTACCTTGGATATTTTACGCATACGAGGGGCTTGGTTTTCGCTCTTATTTCCGTATGCAACTCCATATATCCAGTTGTCAAAGAACATTATGTCTATATTTTACCAAATTCTTTGGCTAAAGCCAACCGAAATTCATCTCCCACCTACTCATTGGTGCTATTCGCACCTTCACACTCCTTGAGGATGGGAGACTTCTTTCGGAAAGTCGTTAAATTAATTGTTTTTAATACGTTCGACTTGTTGTTCGATTTCATCGATGAGCGATAATAATTCGTCGATATGTTGAACGTCTGTCGTTTCTGGTTCGATTTGATCGAGTGATTGTAAAAGAACTTGGAATCTTTCTTTTAATGTTTGAACAGAATCGTCTTTTGATTCGATAGACATGCGGACACCTCATTTCCTCGTTTTATCGTAAGCGATTTTTTGAGGGAGCGCAATAGAGAAATTAGAGGATTGTAAATGTCTTGACGAGCTCGACAGAATTTTTAACTGTTTGGGCCATCGCACAGTTTTTCGTCGATACTTCAATCGCTTTTTCGAACTTTTTCTCTGTGAGATGATCAGCCTCTACTGTGAAATGGAAATGAATTTTCTCGATTCGATTTCCTTCTTCTTCAACACGTCCGATTTCTTTCACTTCCACGTCTAAATTTTTCACATCGATGCGCATTTTTTTCAACACTTGACGCAATACCCCTGCACTGCAAATGACGACTGCTGATACGAGTAGTTCACCCGGTTTAAATCCTTTCGTCGCATCTCCTGAAATATCGATTGTTCCAAAGTCTGTCGTCATCGTATACCCGGTTTCTGTCATATTAAATTTCATATTGTATTCCCTACTTTCTTCTATCTTTTTTCACATTTGAGAAAAGTATACCGCCCGTTCGAAAGAAGTACAATGAATGTGTTTTCAAAGCGAGTAAAACGAATTACAATGAAGGTACTGTTACAAAGTAAGGAGTTTATGGAATGAATCAGAAGCGACGTTTTTGGATATTAGTGATTATCGTATCCATTTCAGGTTTTTCACAAGGGATGTTGCTCCCTTTAATATCAGCAATTTTTGAAAAAGACGGTGTATCGAGTACGCTCAACGGTTTAAACGCGACAGCCCTCTATATTGGAACGTTAATCGTCTCTCCTTTTATGGAATTATTGCTTAGAAGATTCGGTTATAAACCGCTCATTTTATACGGTGGGGCACTCGTCTTTATATCGTTAATGGCGTTTCCGTTATGGAAGTCGGTCGTCTTTTGGTTTGTTTTGCGTTTGTTGATCGGAATAGGGGATCACGCGCTTCATTTTGCGACGCAAACGTGGATTACGAGTTTTTCATCGATGGATCGACTCGGGAAAAATATCGCTATTTATGGATTGTCCTTCGGTGTAGGGTTCGCTGTTGGACCTCAATTCGTACCGCTCATGAACATTTATGAAGGGTTACCTTTTATCGTTTCAAGTCTTCTTTGTTTATTCGCCTGGTCATTCGTCTTTTTCTTGAAAAATGAGTTTCCAGAAAACGTTCAAATGAAAGGGGAAGATGTCGGTTTTTGGAAACGAGTGACGTTGACATCGTCTGTCGCTTGGGCTGCCTTTTTAGGTCCGTTCGGATTCGGATTTTTAGAATCATCCCTCAATGCGATGTATCCCGTTTATGCTTTACGTAACGGAGCGAATCTCGTCCTCATTACGCAAACATTGACTGCTTTCGCTTTAGGTGGAATTTTAACGCAGTTACCGCTCGGGATGCTAAGTGACAAAATAGGTAGAAGAGCGGTCGTGTTACTTGCCTTTGGTGGAGGAACTGTATTTTTCCTCATCGCGACACTCATTCCCGTCGCTTCTTGGTGGGTCGTGTTCGCTGTATTTTGCGCAGGGATGTTTATCGGTTCAGCTTTCTCTTTAGGGATTGCATACATGTCCGAACTCGTCCCGAAACAATTATTACCGATGGGAAATTTATTATGTGGATTCTTTTTCAGTATCGGAAGTTTATCAGGGCCTATCGTCGGTGGATATGTGATGGAACATACGGTGATGAATTACTTAATGATTCTCGTTATTTTACTTGCGTTTATTACTGTCGTTTTATTGTTTTCACCATTATTTATGAAGAAAAAAGAAGCGCTCGATTAAGAGGGCTTCTGTGAACTACCCACCACTTAGTTAACCTTACGGTCTACTTGAAGTGGGGGCTTCTCGCTTCCACGAACATAGCTTGCAAGCAAGTCTTATGTGTTCTCCACGAGCGTGAATTCGGGGCATTCCAACCCTACTGATACGCAATGTTTTTAGTACCTTGGATATTTTACGCATACGAGGGGCTTGGTTTTCGCTCTTATTTCCGTATGCAACTCCATATATCCAGTTGTCAAAGAACATTATGTCTATATTTTACCAAATTCTTTGGCTAAAGCCAACCGAAATTCATCTCCCACCTACTCATTGGTGCTATTCGCACCTTCACACTCCTTGAGGATGGGAGACTTCTTTCGGAAATCCGTTAAAATTGCATCGATCGCTTCTTTCGCAGTCGGATACTTGAAAGTAAACGATGTTTGTAATAGGCGTGCAGGTTCGACATACTGACCTTTTGTTACGAGAATATGCTTGTCTCCGAGCACAACTTTTAGTAAAGGTGCCGGAACTGGGAATAAGTGCGGGCGATGTAATGCTTCGCCGATTAATTTACCGAACGCATCCATTTGAATGGGGAACGGTGCAGTGAAATTAAATACACCTTCTAACTGATCATCTTGAACGATGTAGTCGATACCTCGTACGACGTCGTCTAAATGAATCCACGATATCCACTGCGTCCCTTTACCAACTTTACCGCCTACACCGAACTTGTAAGGGAGTGTCATGAGAGGGAATGCGCCGCCTTGATCGCTTAAAATGACACCGAATCGTGTGAACGCGGTGCGAATATTTAAAGATTGTAAAGGCTTGAGTGCTGCTTCCCATTGATGAACGACGCGTTGTAAAAACTCATCGCCTGACGTGTCACTCTGTTCTGTGTAACGTGTCGTTTCACTCGTATGATACACACCGACCGCGCTCGCTTGTAAGACGAGCTTCGGTTTCGTATCCATTTCTTGAATGATACTGACGAGCTCTTCACTCGCTTGTAGTCGACTTTCTAAAATCACTTTTTTATCATCGTCTGACCAACGTCCGTCATTGATTGATTTACCGGCTAAGTTAATGAAAACATCGACGGAACTAAGTTCTTCAATCGTTTGCTTACGATCTGAAAGCCATTGCACGTAGCGGACACCATTTTTCTTCATCGAAGGCTGTCGCGTTAACACCGTAATATCGTGTTCATCTTCCCAAAGATTTTGTAGAGCGTTACCGACGAGACCAGAACCTCCTGCAATTGCGATATGCATGTCATTTCCTCCTTTTGAAGCATCATTAGTATGAAATCTCTTTTCGTTCGATGTATAGTAACGTATAGAGGTGATTCACTTTGGCTGTTATTACAAAAATAACACAACAGAAACGAGATAGCGAAAGATTTAACATTTTTTTGGATGGTGAATATAGTTTTAGCGTTCATGAATCCGTGCTCGTCCAATTCGGCTTAACGAAAGGGATGGAGTTAGACGATTGGGCATTAGGTGAATTGCAGTATGAAAACGAAATCAATAAAGCATTTAACCGGGCGCTTCACTTTTTATCTTTTCGCATGAGAAGTGAAAAAGAGATTGTAGATAAATTAAAAAAAGAAGAATACGGGGAAGCGGTCATATTAGAAGCGATTGTAAAATTAAAACGCTTAAATTTTGTGAACGACGAACAGTTTGCGGAGGCATTTATGAAAACAAAAATTCAAACGACAAAACTAGGTCCACAAGCATTGAAGCGTGAAATGAATCAAAAAGGAATTGCACGTGATATTCAAGATGATTTATTAAGTACGTATAATGAAGCGGAACAATTCGAAATCGCCAAAGACTTAGCAGAAAAAGTAGCGCGTAAAAATGAGCGTCAAGCTTCGTTGCAAGTAAAAAGAAAAATCGAATCACATTTATTAAGAAAAGGATACAGTTATGATATGATTCGAAATGTATTAGAAGAAATTGACTTAGATCGCGATGAAGATGAATGGAGCGCCATTGTAGAGCGAGAAGGAGAAAAAGCATGGAATCGCATTTCTCGCAAATATAGTGGCCGAGACTTACATTATCGTGTGAAACAAAATTTATATAGTAAAGGAATCCCGATGGAAGTCATTCAAGAGTTCATCGAGATGAAGGAGAATGAAGATGACTGAAGAAAAATCATACCGTGACATGTCAGAACATGAAATTCGTCAAGAAGTAGGACGTTTAATGGAAAAAGCGCGCAAAGCAGAAGCGTTAGGCATCATTAATGAATATGCTGTTTATCAACGAAAAGCTTTAATGGCGCAATCGTTTCTCGTCGATTTATCGACGATCGTTCCTGGAGAGATTTATAAGATTGAAGGGGACGATGCTTATTTCCACGTCGACTATTTAAAAGGGCGATTTGCTTGGGGGTATCGTCTCGGTGGTAGTAAGTTAGAAGAAGCGTTACCTGTTGCGATGTTAAAACCGTTAAAGAAAAATGAACAAACAAAATAAAAAATATCCTTCACTCCTTTGAAAGTGAAGGATATTTCAACATAGAAAGCGAAAATTGTTTCGCTTTTTTATTATTTCTCGATGTGCAATTTTTTTTGAAGTTTTTGTTCGGAGAAAATCCATCCGGTGTACGAATTTAAAATATCGTATTCATGATCTAAATGGACGACGGCAACGAATGGGTAATATCCTTTACTTCGGTAACGTAAGTCAATCAATCGTACTTCATATCCGCCGTCTTTCAATTCATCGATGACCCAACGGTACGTCGGTGAAAATGAAGTGAAAGCGCGCATATTGGAGTCCGTCATCGCTACTTTGACGACTTTCTCTTCAGTCGGTAAAGGTAAACGGTCGAACTTATCATAAATCGTGACAGACCTGCCATATGCTCGTCCGACATAATGTGCTTCTTTTGTAGAAGCTGCAACACGCCATTGGAAGAAACTCATCGTCGGAGCGACAAAAATTTCTTCAGCATTTGGAACAGTATGTTCGACTGCATGAGTGACTGCTCGTTTCATGGCGAAGCGCAATATATAATAAAGAACGAGAGTCGCAAGCAACCCGAGCATTGTCGGAACAGGTGCGCTTGTCTTCCACCAGACACCGAATGCGATTAAATGTAAAGTGAAAATAATCGGATCGAATGTGTTAATGACGCTGAGTGCTACCCACTTATGTGAAAAAGGCCGCAACGCTTGTGTTCCGTATGAGTTAAAAATATCGACGAACACGTGTAAAAAGACAGCGAGAAATGTCCACAACCATAGATGCAATAAGTTTACATCTGGGTAAATCCAATATAAAATCCCCGAGATTAAAATAGGCCAAAGAGCAACGGCTGGCATCGAATGTGTAATGCCTCGGTGATTTCGAATATATACAGCATTATTTCTAAATTTTAAAACAGTATCGACATCTGGAATGAGTGAACCGACGAGTACGCCTGATATGACGGCTTTATGTGTAATCGGTTCTGAAGCAATGACGGGATCGATTAAAGCTAACCCGCCTAAGGCAACACCCATCGCGATATGTGTGCCTGTATCCAAATAATCACTCCTCACTATGAATTACTCACTAGTATACCTTTTTCTCTATAAAAACGTAAACGATATGCTAAGGAAGGAAGTTACAATTGCGACAAACATTTGACAAAGAACAGTTTCAAAAAGATTTATTACAATGGTACGAAAAGGAAAAGCGAGATTTACCTTGGAGACGCACGTCAAACCCTTATTACATTTGGGTTTCTGAAATTATGCTTCAACAGACACGGGTCGATACGGTCATTCCGTATTATTTAAAATTTATCGAACGTTTTCCGACGATGGAGTCATTGGCAGAAGCGGATGAGGAAGAGCTTTTGAAATTGTGGGAAGGGCTCGGTTATTATTCACGTGTGCGCAATTTGCAGACCGGTGTTCGTGAAGTAGTTGAACATTACGGAAGCGAAGTGCCAAAAACACGAAAAGAAATTAGTTCATTAAAAGGAATCGGCCCGTATACGGCAGGGGCGATTTTAAGCATCGCATACAACTTGCCAGAACATGCGGTTGACGGTAATGTGATGCGTGTTTATTCGAGATTGTTTGAAATTCCAGACGACATTAGCAAGCCGAAAACGAAAAAGATATTCGATGAGCTCGTCACAAAAACGATCAGTCATGAAGATCCGTCTAGCTTTAACCAAGCGATTATGGAATTAGGAGCGGTCGTTTGTACACCGCGCAATCCGCATTGTTTATTATGTCCAGTCCAAGAGCATTGCGTTGCTTATGCAAGTGGGACACCTCTCGACTATCCAGTGAAAAAAGGAAAGACGAAAGTGCGCAAAGTTGATATATTTCCATTCGTTTTGCAAGATGAATACGGTCGCTATTTAATGAGGAAGCGTCCGAGTGAAGGGTTGCTTGCGAATATGTGGGAGTTTCCATATGTAGAGCGCGCCTCAGAAGATTTAACAGACCCACAACAACAAATCGAAAAGCAATTAAAAGTGAAAATAAAAACGGAACAAACATATGAGCCGTATAAACATATCTTTTCTCACATTCATTGGAACATTTACGCAACAAATGGACGAATTCATGACTCGAATGAGATAGAAGAAACAGAAACGATGAAGTTTTTCACAGTAGAAGAAATGAAGGCCCTCCCGATGGCTGTGCCTGTTCAAGTGCTATTCAAACAGCTCCTCGACGGAATCATATTGTGAATTAGTATAACTTTTGCATACGAGTTGGTATAATGGGTAGATATAGTTAAATCGTTCGTTGTGTAAAGGTGGGATGAATATGGGAATTCCAACAGAAGGAGAAACAATTCAAGTACATAGTTACAAGCATGATGGAAAAATACATCGCGTTTGGCAAGAGACCGTTGTCCTAAAAGGGACGAAAAATATCGTCATCGGTGGAAATGAAAAAACACTCGTGACGGAATCAGACGGTCGAACGTGGCTGACGCGCGAGCCATCTATCTGTTATTTTCATGCGAAACATTGGTTCAATATCATTTGTATGTTGCGTGAAGATGGCGTGTACTACTATGTCAATTTAAGCTCGCCATTTATATTTGAACACGGTTCGTTAAAATATATCGATTATGATCTCGATGTGAAAGTTTTCCCTGATATGAATTACATCATATTAGATGAAGATGAGTACGCATTGCATAAACGATTGATGAATTATCCGCCTGTAATTGACCCGATCATGAAACATAATATCGAAGAGTTAATTCGTTGGATTAAACTGCGCAAAGGACCTTTTGCGCCAGAGTTTATCGAAGTATGGACAGAGCGTTATCAGTTTTACAAACAATTAAATGAACGAGAATTTTAGCCTCACTGCGTATGTGCAGTAGGCTTTTTCAATGGGGAGGTACTATGGAGAAATCGAAACGAAGTACAGTTTCAAGATACATGGATTTTGTGAAGCCGTACTGGGGAGAAATTGCGTTAACGATCGTCATCGGAATTTTAAAATTTGCGATTCCATTATTTTTACCATTTTTAATGAAGATTATTATCGATGGCATTTTGGCGAACGATGCGATGAGTGCGGCAGATAAGACGGAGAAGCTCTTTCTTTATTTAGGTGGAACGGCGATTTTATTTTTCGTCATTCGTCCACCAGTTGAGTATTACCGTCAATATTTCGCTCAAAATGTGAGCAATAAAATTTTATACGACATTCGTCAATCACTCTTTGGCCATTTGCAGCAGTTAAGTTTGCGTTATTACTCGAACACACGAGCAGGAGAAGTCATTTCACGCGTGATCAATGACGTGGAGCAGACGAAAAACTTTATTATGATTGGCCTCATGAACGTTTGGCTCGACTTAGCGACGATCCTTATCGCGCTCGGTATTATGTTTTCACTCGATGTGAAATTGACGCTCATTACATTGATCGCTTTCCCGTTTTATGCGTTCAGTGTTAAATACTTTTTCGGTCGTTTACGAGGACTGACTCGTGAACGTTCACAAGCGCTCGCGAATGTGCAAAGTTATTTGCATGAGCGCGTGTCAGGAATTAGCGTTGTGAAAAGTTTCGCGTTAGAACAGCATGAACAGGAAAATTTTGACCGTGTAAATGGACAATTTCTCGATAAAGCATTGAATCATTCGCGTTGGAATGCGAAAGCTTTTGCGGTCGTCAATACGATTACAGAAGTCGCACCGCTCATCGTCATCGGATATGCAGGGTATCATGTCATTCAAGGAAATTTAACGCTCGGTACGATGGTTGCGTTTATCGCCTATATCGATCAGTTATACAATCCGCTTCGTCGACTTGTAAACTCTTCGACAACATTGACGCAGTCATTCGCTTCGATGGACCGCGTTGTAGAGTTGATGGACGAGCCGTACGACATTCAAAATGATCCATCTGCAAAACCAATTAATCGTGCGAACGGACAGTTATCTTTCCGAAATGTTTCATTTGAATATGAAGAAGGGCAACCTGTGTTGCAAAATATCGATTTTGACGTTCGTGCAGGAGAGACGATTGCGCTCGTCGGGATGAGTGGGGGAGGAAAGTCGACAATTGTCAGCTTAATTCCACGCTTCTTCGATGTGACAGATGGCGACATTCGTTTAGATGACCAATCGATTCAATCGATTGAAATCGAGTCCTTGCGTCGCAATATCGGAATCGTCATGCAAGACAATATTTTATTTAGTGACTCTGTGCGCAGTAACATTATGATGGGAAATCCCGATGCGACAGAAGAAGAAGTCATCGCTGCAGCAAAAGCGGCAAACGCGCATGATTTCATTATGAATTTGCCGAAAGGATATGATACGGAAGTCGGCGAACGTGGTGTGAAATTATCAGGGGGCCAAAAGCAAAGAGTCGCGATTGCTCGTGTCTTTTTGAAAAACCCGCCAATTATCATTTTAGACGAAGCAACGTCAGCGCTCGACCTTGAAAGTGAAGCGCTCATTCAACAATCGCTCGATGAACTCGCTCGTGACAGAACGACAATCATCGTCGCGCATCGGTTGTCGACGATTACGAGTGCTGATCAAATTCTCGTCATTGAAAATGGCATGTTAATGGAGCAAGGAACTCATGAACAGCTGATGAATGAACGAGGAACGTATTACAATTTATATTCGATACAAGATTTGTAACGTTTAGAAATCTGAGCCGTCTACTTAAAAAAGGAGGAAATGATTATGAAAAAATCATTTTGGGGATTCGTCCTCGTACTGACATTATTCACTTTAGGGGCTTGTTCGAATGAAGGGGCTCAACCGACAATTGAACCGTCAAAAGTGATGGATCAAATATTGGAACAAGTGGAGCAACCTGCTTTAATGCCACTTGAAGATGAGCAAGTAGAAGAAATGTACGGCATCGATTTAACGAAAGTAGAAGATTACGACATTCGCATGCCGATGATGAATGTTCAAACGAATGAAATTGCGATCGTTCGTTTGAAAGATGCGAAAGATGCAAAAGAAATTGAGCAAGGAATGGAACAAAGAGCAGAAGTCGTTCAAAAACAATTTGAAACGTATTTACCCGATCAATATGAAAATGCGAAAAACTATCAAATTGTGAAAGAAGCGAATTACGTATTATTCGTTATTTCTGCAGAAGCGGATGAAATTGTAAAACAATTTAAAGAAGCGTTAAAGAGCGAGTAAGCTCTTATGGTATTTAGTAGTCTCGTCTTTTTATTCGTCTTTTTACCGCTCGTATTACTCGTGTATTACCTCTCTCCTCGCCGTATGAGAAATGGCATTTTATTTGCGGTTAGTCTCGTCTTTTATGCGTGGGGAGAGCCGATTTATATCGTACTGATGATTTTTTCGACTTTTGCAGATTATGCATTCGGTTTAGCATTAAGTAACTCGAATCGCTCGGACCGTTTTAGAAAATGGATTGTGTTTGCATCTGTCGTCGTCAATTTATCTGTACTCTCGTTTTTTAAATATGCTGATTTTGTCATTGAAACGATCAATGGATTAGCACACACTGAAATCCCTTTGGTTGAGTTACCTTTACCAATTGGGATTTCTTTTTATACGTTTCAGTCTTTATCGTACATTATCGATGTATATCGGAAAGAAGCGGAAGCCCAAAGGAATTGGATTGACTTCGGCGCGTACGTTTCTTTATTTCCGCAACTCGTTGCAGGACCGATTGTCAAATATCATACGATTGCCGAACAGTTACAACATCGACGTGAAAGCATTCCGCTCTTTGCGGAAGGGGTGCGTCGCTTTTTAATCGGACTTGGAAAAAAAGTTTTGTTGGCGAACAATATCGGTTTGTTGTGGGATACGATTTCTCATAGTTCGATGGAAACGATGCCACTACTTATAGCGTGGCTCGGCATTCTCGCCTTCGCTTTACAAATTTACTTTGATTTTAGCGGCTATTCCGATATGGCGATCGGTCTCGGGTTAATGTTCGGTTTTCGTTTTGAGGAAAACTTCCGCTATCCGTACACAGCGGAAAGTATGACAGACTTTTGGCGACGGTGGCATATATCCCTCGGAAGTTGGTTTCGCGACTATGTGTACATCCCACTAGGGGGGAATCGTCACGGACTGCCGAAGCAATTAAGAAATATTGCGATCGTCTGGTTATTAACAGGACTTTGGCACGGAGCGAGTTGGAATTACGTGTTATGGGGAGCATATTTCGGTTTGTTACTCGTCTTGGAAAAAATGTTTTGGTTACGTGCATTGGAAAAAGTTCCGAAATGGTTCCGACATGTCTATGCCTTACTTGCGATTGCGGTCGGATGGGTCATTTTCGTATTTGAAGACTTCAGGGATATGACGCATTATTTCGTTCGCATGTTTACGTCGCAAAACGGTTTCTATGACGATACGACATTGTATTACGTTTTGACAGAAGGTCCGTTGATCATCATCGCTATTTTAGCGTCATTGCCAATTATGAAAAATGTAACATTTAAAAGTTGGCATATCGTTTTGTACATGATGATTTATCTCATGAGCATCGCTTATTTAGTGGATGCGAGTTTTAATCCATTTTTATATTTTCGATTTTAAAGGAGGAAACTATGGCTGAAAAATTACTCGTCGTTTTATTCATTTCGATGTTAGCAATCGGGAGTCTCGGTCTACTCTTTTTTCCGAAGCAATCCTTTTCTCCAATCGAAAATCGCCCGTTAGAAAAATGGCCGAATATTACCTCTGAAACGATTATCAATAAAAAAGCGATGACGCAATTTGAAACGTATTTATCCGATCATTTTCCGTATCGGAACGGTTGGATTAAAACGAAAGCGTTCGTGGAGCAAGTGAGAGGAAGAAAAGAAAATAACGGCATTTATTTAGGGCGGGACGGATATTTATTTGAAAAAGTCGATTCGACGATTGAACGGCAAATCGACCGCCAAATTCGTGAGATTGAAACATTTGCGGAGCGTTATGATGAAAAATCAATCGAACTTATGCTCATACCGCCATCCGCTATATTTTATGAACAACAATGGCCAGCCTTTGCACCGATGGCAGATCTTGTCGCAATGCAACGGACGATTATGGAGCGGATACCTAGTCTAGTGACGACCTATGATGGAGCGCGCATGTTAGAGCCGTATCGAGAACAGTACATTTATTACAAAACGGACCACCATTGGACGACGCGTGGCGCATATATCGCTTATGCGCATTATGCTCTCCAACAAGGGTGGGAACCGATCAACTATGAACCTGTCATCGTCAGTGAACAATTTTACGGAAGTTTCGATACGAGAGGGCAATTTATTAGAAGAGAGCCGGATCGTTTAGAACGTCCAGTCTTAAATAATGAATCGACCTTATATATTGAAGACAGAAATGAACTGCGCCATACGTTGTATGATGAAGAAGCTTTGCAACAGAAAGATCAATACCGTTACTTTTTTGGCGGTGTTCACGCGGCGATGCAACTGAAAACACCAGATGCGCCAATCGAAGAGCCGCTACTCGTCGTGAAAGATTCTTACGCCCATGCTTTGTTGCCATTTTTAACAGCGCATTACGCGAATATTTATGTGCTTGATTTGCGGTATTATAATGGGAGCGTGGAGCAATATATGGTAGACCACCACATTGCTCACGTTTTACTTCTATGGAATACGACAACCTTTTTAGAAGAAACGCAATTGTTTAAACTAAACCGTTAAGCGAAAAGCTCCTAGCACCTGAATAAAGGTGCTAGGAGCTTTTTTAGTAAATGTCATCTTCAAATTCTTCAATATACGATTCTTCGTGGTGACGTTGATACGACGTGATGAGCAAATCGAGATGTTCTAAATGTTCATCGTAGTAAAGCATCGCCGATAACACATGCAACAAGTGATACGGAGAGAACTCTTCTAACTCTGTCGTCAACGTAATCTCTTGCATAAAAATATCCATCACTTCATGGCGTTGTAAATAATCTTCTTTTTCTGGGATGTGAATCGTATCTGCTTTTAATTTCCCTACGAATTTCAAATGAAGTTGTTCGTGATACGTGAGTAAAGTATCGAGACGTTCTTGAATCATCATACGAAAATGTTCAGGCATCTCAATGAGTTCATTTTCATATTGATGCAGTCGTTTTAATAAGTCGTAACTGCTAGAACTTGTCGCAATCATTTGGCGATAGACGACGAGTTTACGTGATTTTCCAATCGTATTTCTTTTGAAATATTTACGTTCTTCTTTAAACAGAACGTACAATTCATCAATCTGTTTTAAACTATCTTTAATTTTATCGAGTGCGTGCTGTGTCGCATGATGTTCGGAAGCTTGTCTAGCAGCGAGTCGTGTCCATCGAATAATTTCATCCTGTGTTAAATGAATCGTCTGAAATAGTTTCTTTTCGTATTTCGGTGGGATGAATACGAGATTGACAACGAATGCAGACAGTACACCGATGATAATCGTCAGTAAACGTAAAAGAGCGAAGTTTAAAAATGCGTCGCCTTGAATTTCCATGATCGCAATCATCGTGACGAGTGCAAGTGAAATCGATTTTTCGAGCTTTAATTGCAGCATAATCATAATGATAATAATTGCGGCAAGTCCGATAATGAGCACTTGTTGGCCGAACAACATAACGAAGACGACCGCGATACTGGCTCCGATTAAATTACCTTGGATTTGTTCAACGATTGTTAAATAAGACCGGTAAATGGACGGCTGAACTGCAAAGATAGCGGCAATTCCAGCGAAGACAGGATTCGGCAATTGCAATAAATCTGATAAAAAAAGTGCGAGTGCGATGGCGATTCCTGTTTTAAATATTCGAGCACCAAGTTTCATAAATTGTGATCCTTTCAATCGTAAATTAACATTGCATCTAGTATTATAATTTCATTTTATATGAAATGTTCGGAAAGGCAAACAATTGCAAGTGAAGCGATCGTTTTGTACGATAACAGAGAGAATAATCAATTAAGGGAGGAATTTTCATGAGTTTAGTAGGAAAACAAGCACCAACGTTTACGTTAAACAATCAGCAAGGTGAAGCGGTCTCTTTAGAAGATTTTAAAGGGAAGTATGTCGTTTTATATTTTTATCCGAAAGATTCGACACCAGGATGTACGACACAAGCATGTGATTTCCGAGATTCAATCGAAGATTTCACAGCGTTAAATGCCGTCATTTTAGGCGTGAGCCCAGATAATGAAGCATCACATCAGAAGTTTATCGCGAAGCACGAACTACCATTTGATTTGTTAGTCGATGAAGAAAAGGAAGCAGCAGAAGCGTACGACGTTTGGAAACTGAAGAAAAACTTCGGTCGCGAATATATGGGCATAGAACGTTCTACTTTTTTAATCGACCCTGAAGGAAAAGTAGTGAAAGAGTGGAGAAAAGTTCGCGTGAAAGACCATATTGAAGATGCTTTAACTACATTGAAGGAAATGGTGAATGCATAATGGATATTTTAGTGACAGTCCCTTTAAAAGATCATATGAAAAAAGATTTAGCAGAATCATTTCCGACAGTGACATTTCATTATGAAGAAGCAAATCACGAATTGTTGGAAAAATCAGAAGTGCTCGTCACATACGGCAATGATGTAAATGAATCAGTTGTCGAGCGCGCGAAAAATTTGAAATGGCTCATGGTCGCTTCAGCAGGGTTTGATAATTTTCCATTAGAAATGATCGCTGAGCGCAAATGGCTCGTGACGAATGCGAAAGGAATTCATAAAATTCCGATGGCGGAATCGATGCTTGCACATGTGCTTGCACTATCGAAGGGATTCCCGCAAATTTATGAAAATGAACGCCAAAAAGTATGGGACCGCCGTGTTCCACAAATTGAAATTAGCGGTCAAAAAGCGCTCATCTTAGGACCAGGGACAATCGGAAGCGAAGTAGGTCGACTGCTTCAAGCATTCGGTGTGTACACGATTGGATACAATCGCTCAGGCAAACCGAGCCCGAATATGGACGAAATGATTCAACCAGACCAATTGCTTGATACATTACCAAAAGTAGATTCGGTGATCTCGATTTTACCGAGTACACCAGAAACGAGAGAGTTGTGGCAGGTAGAGCATTTCGAAGCGATGAAGGAAAGTGCGGTCTTCTTAAATTTTGGACGCGGAGATTTCGTCAAAGAAGAAGTCGTGTTAGAAGCATTGAACAAAGAAATGGTTCGTCACGTCGTGTTAGATGTCTTTGAAAAAGAGCCATTGCGTGAAGAAAGTGAGTTATGGACGATGCCGAACTGTACCGTATCGCCACATATTTCAAGTCTATCTAATCAATATATTCCGCGCTCGCTCGACATATTTAAAGAGAACTTACAACGTTATTTAGACGGCGAAAAAGATTATGTAAATGAAGTAGATATTTTAAGAGGGTATTAATACAATTCTACTTGCACAAATATTGACAATCATCCTTCCAATCACTTATGATAATTATAATGATTATAAATAAGTCGTAAACATCATTAAAAATATATAATAGATTGGAGTGGATACGATGTCTGAAACTTATTTAAAAGACGCGCTCGCAACATTACGCGAAAGTGGTGTCCGTATAACTCCGCAAAGGCATGCGATACTCGAATATTTAATTTCATCTGAAGCTCACCCGACAGCGGACGAAATTTATCGAGCTTTAGAAGACGATTTTCCGAATATGAGTGTAGCGACAGTATACAACAATTTAAAAGTATTTTTAAATACGGGACTCGTGAAGGAATTGACTTATGGGGATTCATCAAGTCGTTTTGACTTTGCATCACATGATCACTATCACATTATTTGTGATGATTGTGGTAAAATTGTCGACTTCCATCATCCAGGGTTACAAGAAGTTGAACATCTAGCATCTCATATGACTGGATTTAAAGTGAACTCACATCGTCTTGAAGTATACGGAACATGTCCGGAATGTGCGAATATGAAACGTCAATAAAAGAAATGCACTCGCGAATGATTCATTCGCGAGTGCATTTTTTATTCATGACTATTCTTTTTATTGTAACGTTCGTCAAATTCTTTCCCTTCAAGTGCAGGATCTAAAGTTAATGGTTCACGACAATGTCCACACATATCTGCGCGCCCTAACATTTTCGTAGGTTTTCCACAAGATGGACAGACGACTTGAACAGCTTTAGTCGACAGCATCCCAATCCAAGCATAAATGACAGTACTACCTAAAATGGAAAGTACACCTAAAATCATAAAGATGAGCATTAACACTTGATTCGACCGGAAGAAAATACCGCCATACATAATGATTACTCCGATGAAGATGAGTGAAAGTGCAAAGGAACGAATCCGATTAATTTTATTTTTATAAGGTTTCGCCAACTGAAGTACCTCCTTGTTTATGTACTGTATGATAGCACAATTTATATCATAATCATATGAAATGAAAAAGAAGCGATCGTAAATAAGTAATAAATATTACAGAGTATTATATGAAGAGAAAAAAGATGATAAAAAAATGCTAAAAAGGTTTGACAAAAAAGAAAGAAGCATGTTAAGATTCATATTGTCGTTTGGAACGGCACACAAAACAAAATCAAAAATGCTTGAAAAAAGATTTGACAAAACAAATCAAAGCATGTTAAATTATAAGAGTTGCTAAAAAAAGCAACGCAATGAACATTGAAAACTGAACAGTAACTTGTTGATGAAATAAACCGTTTCTTTATTCAACCCCGTTGGA
>NZ_JBHTJF010000041.1:0-54951 GCF_042675605.1 Savagea faecisuis | reverse complement strand
CGTTTTTTCATTAAAATCTAGAAAAATAATAACTGAAAATTCAGACGTTATTTATGCGACGGTAGTGATATTTTATAAGTCAAAAAAGCCTCTCACCTCGCATTCGAAATGAGAGGCTTTTCGATGATTTGATCTCAATTAGATTAAATCTAAGCTTTCTAATACTTCGCGTACTTCTGATTGTAATTCTTCAGTTGGTAATCCTAATGGACGGCGTAATTTTGGTGTAATTTTGCCCATCATACCGAGTGCTGCTTTTACTGGTGCTGGGTTTGTATCTTTAAATAATACGTCGTTTAATGGCATCATCGTGTAGTGCATATCTTGTGCACCTTTCACATCGCCTGCATCCCATAAGTTGTAAAGTTCAGCAACGCGTACTGGGTCAACGTTCGCTGTCGCACTGATGAATCCAGCGCCACCGATTGCGAGCATTGGGTAGCAAAGTAATTCGATTCCTGAGTAAAGCAAGAAATCGCGGCCGCAGTATAACATGACGCGGTTAACGTGTTCGAAGTCTTTGTTTGATTCTTTTGCACCGATGATGTTCGGGCAAGCGTCAACTAAAGCTTTCATCGTTTCTACTTCTAAGTTCACACCTGTACGTCCTGGAATGTTGTAAAGGATGATTGGAATTTCAACTGCGTCTGCAATTGTTTTGAAGTGATCGAAAAGTGCCGCTTGGTTTGGTTTATTGTAGTAAGGTACGATAACCATCGCTGCGTCTGCACCGATTTCTTCCGCGTACTTCGTCAATTCCATCGCTTCGTCAAAGTTTGTTGAGCCTGTTCCTGGCGTGAAGAAGACACGTCCGTCAATTGCCTCTTTTGCGAGGTCCATTACACGTTTACGCTCTTCTACTGTCATCGAGCTTGGCTCACCGCTCGTTCCTGTTACTGAAATTCCGTGGCTGCCGCTTTCGATCTGCCAGTTCACGAGGTCTTTGAACGTCTCCTCATCGATTGAACCGTCTTCTTTAAATGGAGTAATTACAGGACAAATTGAACCTCTTAATTTTTTTCTAGCTTCTGCATACTTTGGCATTGATATCTGCTCCTTTTCTAATTGGATTGTTCTTCATATATAAAATCATATATGATTTAGTATAAAAAATCAACGGATTTCGCTGATTTTTTTATTTATTTCATTAAGTCAGGTAAAAATGTCACAATTGATGGGAAGATGATGACGAGCACCATACATAAAATCATCGCGAATAACATCGGTAATACACCTTTGAAGATCTTATGAATCGGTACTTCTTTCGCAACTCCACTAATAATGTAAACACTTAAACCGAGCGGCGGTGTTAATAATCCTATGTTCATAACGAGAACCATTACGACACCGAACCAAATGCCGTCGAAACCTAACATTGTAATCAATGGGTAAACTACTGGTAATGTTAACGTGAAAATCGCAATACCGTCTAAGAATAAACCTAAAACAAAGTAAACGACGAGAATAACAGATAAAATAATCATCGGACTTAATGATGATTCCGCAACGAATTGTGTGATCATCACTGGAATTCGGCTAAGCGCTAAAAACTTACCGAAAATATCCGCACCGATTAAGATGAAGAAAATCATCGCTGTTAAACGAGTTGTTTCACTTAATGAAAGCTTGAAATCATTCCAGCTTAAGCGACGTGTTAATACCGCAAGTAAGAATGCTCCAAACGCTCCTACGCCCCCTGCTTCTGTCGGTGTGAAGAATCCTAAGTAAATTCCTCCAATACTAATGACGAAAAGCAATAAGAACGGCCATACACTATTTAATGATTTAAGTTTTACTGACATCGGTTTCTTTTCTGTAACTGGTGCAATTTCTGGTTTGCGTAAAACCATGACATAGATGACGATCATGAAGAGCGCCATTTGTAATAAACCTGGTACAATTCCGGCAATTAACAATTTCCCAATCGGTTCCATCGTTAAAATACCGTAAAGTACTAAAATAACACTCGGTGGAATTAAAATTCCTAATGTTCCACCTGCTGCAACACACGATGTAGATAAACCTGGATCATATTTGTACTTGCGCATTTCTGGTAATGCGATACGTGCCATCGTTGCTGTCGTTGCGTTTACAGAACCTGAGATTGCTGAGAAGAGCGCACTCGTTCCGATTGTCGTAATCGCAAGACCGCCTCGAACGTGACCGATCCACGAGTCTACTGCACGATACAAATCGTTTCCGAATCCACTATACGAAAGGAACATTCCCATTAAAACGAATAGTGGGATAACGCTTAATGAATAAGAACTAGCAGTCGAGAACGGAGTCGTTCCTAATTGAATTAAAGCTGCATCCCATCCGCGAATCATCGAGATTCCGAAAATCCCTACAATAATTAACGAAACACTGATCGGTACTCGCAATACGAATAGTACGAGAAGTAATACAATTCCTATCATTCCAATTGTTTCAGGACTCATGTCGTTCCACCGCCAATCCCCAATGTTTTAACATTTTCATAATGGATACAAAAGCAAACACAATAATCGCAAACGTGATGATGAAGAGCGCTGGATAGATCGGGATTCCTAAATCCGTCGTCGTTACCCCACTGTTCATCATGCGTACTCCATTCCCATACACTTGCTTCGCCATAAAGAATAAAACGATTGTAATGACTAATTCAACGAAACCGTAAACGATTTGTTGTACACGTTCTGGCAATTTCGTCATGACGAAATCAATCGTAATGTGATCATTCACTTTATGCGTAATCGCAAGTGCGAAGAAAACGAGAAGTGCCGAGCTGAGCTCGGTCACTTCATAGCTTCCTTGCAGTGGCTTATTAAACAAGTTACGTCCTAAAACGTCCATTGAAATAAGCACCATGATAAATAGAAGTAAAAGGTTCGCTAATTGTTGTTGGATGAATACGATTTTATCTGTAACAGTATCTACAATCGATATGAATTTTTTCATCCCGTCTCACTCCTATTTATCGCGTAATTCTACCGCACGGTCATAAACTGCTTGACCTGGTAAGTTACGTTTTTCAACTTTGTCAATCCAGTTTTGGATTGTTGGATTAATGAACTTAGACCATTCTTCTAAATCACTATCTGATAATTCGTAAATTTCAATGCCTTTATCTTTCGCTTGTTCGATTGCTTTTTCACTAATTGCATCAAATGCTTTACCTGTTTGTTCTGCCATACGCTCATTCGTTAATTCTTTTAATACTTTTTGGTCTTCTTCATCAAGTGCGTTAAATTCGCCTTCGTTCATCACGACGAACATTGTTGTTGAGTAGAAGTTACCGATTGTTGCGTATTTTACAACTTCGTCAAGACCCCAAGTGTAAATTGCTTCCCAAGGTGCGATCGTTCCGTCTACAACGCCACGCTCTAATGCTTCGAAGTTTTCGTTCATCGGCATTGATACTGGTGTTGCACCTAACGCTTGTAACCATTCGCTCGTTTCAGCTGAAGGTGAACGAATACGCATACCCTTCAAGTCTTCAATTGACTTCACTTGTTTCTTCGTTGTAAATAACTGACCTGGGTCTGTCGTGTATAACCAAAGTGGAACAGTTCCTGCATACTCTTGGTCAAACTCGTCAAACTCTTTGTAAAGCTCCCATAAGTTCTTTGAACCGCTTTCCGCATCTTGTGTCATGAATGGTAATTCCATTACTGACGTCAATGGGAATTGGTTCGGTGTGTACCCGTGAACACTTAATGAAATGTCGACTGATCCTGTCGCCGCTGCGTCAAACTGCTCGTCTGGTGCTGCGAGCGATCCCCCTGGATATGATGTCACTTTAATACGACCATCTGTTGCTTCATCAATCTCCTTAATTAGCCCTTGAATCTCTTCTTCTTGGAAGTGTGCTGGTGGGAAGAAGTGAGATAAATCAAGTTTCACTGATTTACCGCCATCTGTTGATCCACCGTCGTTGTTACCGCTTCCACAAGCAGCGATGAAAAGAACCCCTAATAAAACGACTAGCAACTTCACATCAAATAATTTTTTCATACGTTTTACCCCCTCATCATTATGTCTGCTTACGCAATTTTCAGAAATGTAAGCCCTATCACAAAAGTGATTAATCATATCGTATATCATTTTATATATGTTTTCAACACATTTTTACATATTATTCGATAATTTTGACAAAGCACTACAGTTTCGATCGAAATATGTTTATTTATTCCAATTTACATAGTTGCAACAACATATACGATAGGATATATTATGAATATGACAAAAACTAAAATGAATAAAAGACAATATGCGTATCATGTGATACGTTCGAGAATTGTGGATGGGACTTATGTAGCAGGTCAGCGAATTGTCATCGATCAAATCGCAAAGGAGGTCAATTCAAGTCATATTCCTGTGCGTGAAGCGATTCACCAATTGGAATCTGAACAATTAATTGAATATGAGCCAAATATCGGTGCCATTGTCAAAGGCATCAATAAGCAAGATTACGAACAAACGTTGGAAGTATTAGCGGTACTCGAAGGGTATGCTACTGCTTTGTCGGCTCCGTACATGACAGAAAAAGCGATCGAACAATTGACAGCTATCAATTTGGAAATGAAGCATCATCTCGAAAATTATGAAATCGATGAAGTGAATGAAAAAAATCGATTGTTTCACTATACGATTTATCAACAATGCCCGAATGAACCACTCATTCGCAGCATTAAAGAATTGTGGGAACGTCTCGATATTGTGAGACAAAATGGTTTTACGTTCTTCCCGCAACGCACGCCGCATTCTATCGGTGAACACGAACAATTACTACAATATTTCCGCGAACAAGCTTCGTTAGCTGTGATCGAACGAGCTGCTCGTGAACATAAAATGAATACGTTACACGCCTTTCGTGAAACGCATCGTCCTTAAATTAAAAAACGAAGCTACTCTAATGGAGTAACTTCGTTTTTTTATATGTTGCGATAAGAGGGGCGTATGTTGTATTAAAGGCGAATTGAGATAAATTTTGTTTCTAAGTAGTCTTCGATTCCTTGACGACCGCCTTCGCGACCGAGACCACTTTCTTTGAATCCACCAAATGGCGCTTGTGGCGTTGATGGCGCACCGTCGTTTAAGCCGACGATTCCGTATTCTAACGCTTCGCTCACTTGGATCGCTTCTGTTAAATTCGTTGTGAAGACATACGCTGCCAAACCGAATGGAGAGTTGTTCGCACGTTCAACTGCTTCATCGATCGTTTTGAATGTCGTCACCGGTACGAGTGGACCGAATGTCTCTTCGTACATACATAACATGTCATCTTGGACATTTGAAATAACAGTTGGCTCATAGTAGAATCCTTCGAGGTCTGGACGCGCACCGCCGACTGTTACTTTCGCACCTTTCGATACAGCGTCCTTCACTTGTTCATCTACTTTATCGATTGCTGCTTCATCGATTAAAGGACCGATATCCGTTCCTTCATCTAAGCCGTTACCGATTTTGAATTTTTCTACCGCTTCTGTTAAACGCGCCACGAATTGTTCTTCGATTGATTCATGAACGAAGACACGGTTCGTACAAATACACGTTTGACCTGCGTTACGGAATTTCGATGCGAGCACACCTTCGACTGCACGGTCGAGATCCGCATCTTTTAAAATGATGAATGGTGCGTGACCACCGAGTTCGAGCGATACTTTTTTCATCGTATCTGCTGCGTCTTTCATCAATAATTTACCGACTTCTGTCGAACCAGTAAATGTTAATTTACGCACGCGTGAATCTTCATTCCACGCTTTTCCGATTTGGCTACTGCTTCCTGTTACGAGGTTTAAGACGCCTTTCGGAATACCTGCTTGTTCTGCGAGTTCAATCAATTTAATCGCAGTAAGCGGTGTGTATTGTGCTGGCTTCATCACTGCCGTACAGCCCGCTGCTAATGCAGGTGCTAATTTACGCGTGATCATCGCCGCTGGGAAGTTCCAAGGTGTAATCGCTGCGACGACACCGATTGGTTGATGATGAACGAGAAGACGCTTATCGCGATGAGAAGCTGGAATCGTCTCACCGTAAATACGCTTCGCTTCTTCTGCGTACCATAAAATATAACCGTTCGCATAACGAACTTCTCCAAGTGCTTCTTGAAGTGGCTTTCCTTGTTCTGTCGTCATCGTTTTTGCGATGTCGAGTTCGTTTTCTTTTACGAGTTCATACCAGCGATAAAGGTATGCACTGCGCTCTTCTGCTGTGAGCGTTTTCCATGATTCGAATGCTTCCGCTGCCGCATCTGTTGCGAGCTTCGCTAAATCTGTGCCTCCATAAGGAACTTGCGCGACGACTTCTAATGTCGCTGGGTTAATGACTTCTTTTTGCTCCAAATCTTGACCGATCCACTCGCCATTGATGTAGTTAAGATATTGTTTAACTGCCATTCCATTTCCCTTCTTTCTTCCTTCAGGTTTTGTCTTGCACTGCTAAAATCGAGTGTATCATCTATCGCTCGATGTTTCTTACTTTTTGTATCGTAAATGTATATTATTTTTCTTATACGTTGGACGATCTAAGATTTGCATTTCTAATGACAGTGCGAGTGAACGCTTGTCAAAAATAGCTTGAAAATGCTCTACAATCGCATTGAACGCAGCATCGCCTACGAGTTGGAGTTGTTCTTCCGTACGTCCTCCACCGAGCTTCATCGTCGCATGGACGAATGCATCATCTTGCGCACCGTCCGCTACGACATACTCGTCTAAACGAATGGCACGCGTGCGCAACCCGCCGATTGGAATGATCGTCGGGTGCTCAAGCAATGCGTCATTAATTTTTTGGAGTAATGCCGGAATATCGCCCTCGTCTACGAGGTTTTTCGTATATTCAATAATAATATGTGGCATGGATTTCGCTCCTATCGGTTAAATTGATCGTCGCCTACGATCGTGTTCACTAAGCGACCTACACCTTCAACTTCTGTAACGACAACGTCGCCGACTTTCGTATCGACTGAACCTTTCGGAGTTCCTGTTAAAATGAGGTCTCCTTCATTCAATGTCATATATGAACTGATGTTTTCAATTAATTCTGGAATACCGAATACCATATCCGCTGTCGTACCTTCTTGTTTCACTTCACCGTTAATGTACGTTTTTAAAGATAAATTCATCGGATCTTTCACTTCGTCTTTTGAAACGAACCATGGACCGATCGGTGTACATGTATCACGGTTTTTGACGCGTAAGTTTGGACGGTAATAGTTTTCTAAATAGTCACGAAGCGCATAGTCGTTCGCTACTGTGTATCCAGCAACGTAATCGTATGCGTCTTCTTTTTTAATTTTCTTTCCTGATTTTCCGATGACGACTGCGAGCTCACACTCATAGTGCATGAACGTCACATCACTCGGACGGCGCGTTTCACCGTTATGTCCGATAAATGTGTTCTTTCCTTTTAAGAATACGAGTGGTTCTGTCGGCGCTGCGAATGATAACTCTGCCGCGTGGTCCGCGTAGTTCAAACCTAATGTGAACACTGTGCGTGGCTCTACTGGCGGTAACCATTCAACGTCTTTTTCGTTGACGATTTGTCCGCTCGCTAAGCGAATTTCATCTTCTGTATGTGGATATGCTGCTTGAATTGCTCCTTTATAAACGACACGTGCTGTTCTCATCGTTTTACCTCCTTCAATGCTGACTCTTTCATAACGCGGTTGTATAACGTACCAACGCCTTCAATTTCGATCGTTACGCCGTCATTTTCTTTAACGATTGGCGCGCCGTGATCGACACCGACTAAGACAACATCTCCTGCATAAAGCGTCATGAAGTCTGTTAAGTCTTCGATGATCGTTTCAACATTGCGAATTAAGTTTTTCGTTTGAACCGTTTGTTTCACTTCATCGTTCACTTTTACTGTGATCGTTAAGTCGTTCGGATTCGCTACTGCTTCTTTGCTCATGATCCATGGTCCTACTGGACAGAAACCGTCACGCGCTTTTTCTTTAACAGCTGGGCGGTGAACGTTCGTATGTGGAAGTGAAATATCATTCACGACTGTGTATCCAGCGATGTAGTCATATGCGTCTTCTTTCGATACGCGTGTTGCATCGCGACCGATGACGATACCAAGTGCTGCGCCAACGCGAAGTTCTTCTTCCTCATCTGGAAGTGGAATCATTTCGCCATCTGCGATAAATGTATTTTCTGGTTTAATGTAAAGTACAGGTGCTTTCGGTGGTGCGACATATGGTTTGTCGTTCATTTCACCTTCTAAAGCTGCGTACTCGTCTTTATAGTTTAATAATAAGCCGTACATCGTTCCTGAAACTGGAACGTCGAAAGGCACTTGTTCGATTGAATAATCGAGACCGTTCACTTCTACTTGTTCTGATGCGAAGTCTACTTTCGCGTCGAGTACGTGTTCGACCCCTTTAAACTTTAATTGAATATCTTTCACGATAAAACACTCCTTTTTCATATGTTCTCACTATGGGAAAAGCGTTGACTCAAAAATCTACTAATCCGATAGGATAAATAGATGATTATAGACAACGCTTCCATTATGCAAGCGGATTTGCTTCGTGACAAGCGAACCGCTCATGTATCTTATTGTTGCTCTTCAATTGCACGGTATTGTCCTTGATAGAAGAGTAACGGATCTCCGTCTTCTACTTTCGTATCGAGAACTTTACCGATAAATAGTGTATGGTCTCCCGCAACGATCATTTCGTGAACGTCACAAACGACAGAAGCTAATGAATTTGGAATGTAAGGAATGTTGTCCATATAAGCAAATTCAATCTCTTCTTCCATCGGTTTTTGGTTCGCAAAGTGCATCGAAATTGGCTGTTGTTCTTCGCGGAGGAAGCTTACACCGAATTTGTCCGCTTTACGAATTGTTTCAAGCATATTCGCTCGGTTATCAATCGAAATCATGACGAGTTTCGGGTCGAGTGAAATCGATACGAAAGCGTTCGCTGTCATACCGTGTACGCCACCTTCTTGCTCAGGTGCTGTAATGATCGTCACACCTGTCGCAAAGCGACCCATTGCATTTCTAAATTCGCGTCCATCCATTCTAATTTCCTCCCTTTCACTGGGCCACCGCTTGCGCTGTTACATTCGAATATTCCGTCGCTGTACGGATGAATGTAATGCGTGTTGCGCCTGACCAATCTGATAATTCTTCCGTGCGTAATGTCATTTGAACACCATCGCTCATCACACGACCAATTGTCATGCGACGGCCTTGTTGCATCACAACTTCGTACGTGCCCGTTGCAGGTACGGCGTATGAAGGGTCCACGTTCATACTGTAAGTGTGTAATTGCTGGGGGGCAATTGTTGCAACCATTTCAAATGGGCGACCGAGCAAGTTCGTCACTCGCTCGATACGTCCATCTGCAATCAATTGACGCACTAAAGTAGAGCTAATTTTTTCTGCTGCGCCGTCAGTCTTTTTACGGATGACAGAAACGCCAAATCCGTACTGTTGACCACTCGCTTGCAAAGTATCCGCATTGCCGCTCGCTTTTTTCCCGTAATGGTAGTCAAAGCCAATCACCGCATGCTTTGTTTTTAATTGAACGACGTATCGCTCAACGAATTGTTCAGGAGATAAGGATGCAAAATCCCAATCAAACTGGACGATGTACATACGCTCGACGCCGAATTTTTTCATCACTCGAACTTTTTCAGCGAGTGGCGTAATGTATTTTTTGTCCTTCATGCCACGAATGACTTCGTCTGGATGGGGGCTGAACGTCATCACCGCAAAAGTGTGACCGTTCGCCTTCGCCTGCTGTTGGGCTGCTCGAAGTAGCGCCTGGTGTCCGCGGTGGACGCCATCGAAAAATCCGATCGCCATCGCTTGTTCATCCGTCGGCTCATATTCAGTTGCACCATTCATGTAGACGATTTCCATCCTAATCTCCCCCAATTATTATTTTAAGTCGTTTAAGAAATCTTTAACGAAGTTTTTGTACGGCTCTTTTTCGAATGTATCGAAGTATGTCATACCCATACGAACTGGATCTCCGAAGAAGTAGTATTCGTAGTGTGATTGACGTGTTCCGAATGCGCTTGCTGTTAAGTCCCAAGCTAAACGGAATAATTGTACACGCTCATATCCATCAACGTGAGCACCTTGTAATCCACGACGTAAAATGTCGCCGATTTCTTCGTTTTCGAAGTCTGCTTGTGTTGGAATACCTGTTAATCCTGAAGCTGCAAGCACGCGAATGATTTCAGCTAATTTTGGATAAATACGTGGGTACCAGTTACGCGCTGCATTTAATGCTGCGAAGTCTGGAGTCATCATACCTGATTCGTCGAGTTTCGCGTTGTGCTCTGCACGGTAGATGTGTGAACGCATCGTTTCGAGCGTGATCATGATGTCGCGACCTTTGTCTTTTACGTGTTGGAACTGGTCGATTCCGATTGCTTCCATAATTGATAAAGCAACACCTAAGATAAACTCAGTTTTAATAATTGCTTTTGAAACAACTTGGTGAGCCATGTGAACAACTGCGTTTGTATCACCGAATGTACGGTTACAAATGTCAGAGTTACCACATACGAATACGCGCTCCCATGGAATGAATACGTTTTCAAATGACACAATTGCGTCTCCTTCTTCGAATTGTGAAGAAAGTGGGTAGTCCCATTTGTTGTCGCGGTAATCCCATGATTCACGGCTGATCATTTTCAATCCTTCAGCATTGTTTTCTACAACGAATGCGAGTGAATATGGATCGTCTAACTCTCCAGCTTTTTTAACTGTTGATGGGAATACGAGTGTTTCGTCTGTGATCGCAGCTTGTGTTGCGAGTAAACGAATACCATCTACGATAATTCCGTCTTGGTTTTCTTCTACTAAGTGTAATGAAACGTTTGCATCTTTCTGTTCGTGTTCTGCTTTCGCACGGTTCACTTGTGGGTGAATTAATGTATGCGTTAAGCTGATGTCGTTTTCACGTGCATACTCATAATATTTACGAGCGTTGTCTGCGAAGCGCTCATCTGCTTCTGCGAATAATGAGTTGTTCATACCCATTGCCATTACTTCTGCGTTTAAGTAGTCTGGTGAACGTCCCATCATACCTGCGTGTGAACGTGCCCATTCTTGTGTTGCTTCACGGCGTGCAATTAAATCATCGATTGTCGTTGGGTGTTTGAACGTCATACCAACTTGATCACCTGTTGTTGGTGAAGTGTATAACATTTTGTCTTTCTTTTCATGTTGGATGTCGTATAAACGTGCCATTGAGTTTACAACGTTTTTAAACGCCTTATGCTCTGTTACGTCCTCTACTTTTTCACCATCCACATACACTGTGTTTTTTGCTTTTTTCAAGCGCTCAATATACTGCTTACCTGTTTTAGCTCCCATTACTAAATTCCTCCCTAGTTAAATAAATGATTTGAAAGTAAACGCTTTCTAATTTGTGAAAGCAACTTATCATGCTTTGCAGAAAAGTCGCACGATTAAGTTAATTTCATTATCATATATGTTATGATATATGTAAAATATCAAAAACATTGTTTATTCATATCTTTTTTATATAACAGAGGAGGAGTTTTATATGAATATGAAACAACTGTACTATTTTTACACAATTGCAGAAGAAGGACAGATTACGAAAGCTGCGAAAAAGCTTCATATGGCGCAACCGCCACTCAGCCAATCTTTGCAAAAATTCGAACAATCTCTTAATACAGAATTGTTTATTCGCCAAGGAAGGCGCTTACAATTGACAGCTGCAGGCGAAATTTTATATAAAAGAGCAGAACAAATCTTTTCAATGATCGATCATACGAAGCAAGAATTGCTTGAAGTGACCGAAGGAATTCGCGGTACATTGCCGATCGGTTGTGTAAAATCATGCTTCTCTTACTTGCCGAATGAAATGAATTCATTTCGTGAGTACTATCCGAATATTAAATTTGATTTACGTGAAGGAGATTCTTCGTTTCTCGTTGAATTGCTCAGTATGAATGAAATTCAAATGGCTATCGTTCGCTTGCCGATCGATTTACAAGATTTCCACTCGATTCCGCTCAATCCGGAAAAGTATGTTGCCGTCATTCCGAAAGAATGGGGAGAATTTGAAGAAGCTGATGATATTACGTTAGAAACAATCGCAGAATATCCACTCCTTCTCCTCCATAGAATGCGAGGGATCGGACAATATGAAATTATCGTCAATCAATTTGATCAACTCGGCTTACATCCGAATATTTTATGCGAGTCTCCGAATATCGATATGTTGCTCGGTCTCGTCAGTGAAGGGATGGGTATTACGATTATCCCCGCCTCTTCTTTATTGAAGTTCCATAAAGATAATTTCATCGTCTTGCCAATTTCAAACATGTCGATTTATTCTGAGCCTGCTGTTATATGGAAGAAGACGAATATTTTATCGGCGAGTACGAAATACTTTATTGAACAGCTCACTCAACAGGAAGTTCCGCAATCGGCACTGAAATAACAGATAAATGTTCTTTCGGGTCATCTGAAATAAATTGATCGATGAGGACGCGTATCATATAAGGCCCGATCGGTTGAACTTGCTCTTTCGCAATGTAATGTTTTAATGTTTCGTAATATGTTCGCGCTTCAGCGTGCCCGCCACGAAAATAAATCGTCGCATACGTTCCTTCCACTAATTCGGATACCGCATCTAAATAAAGAACAGGAAGGCGATCTTCCACTTCTAAAACGTAAAAAATTGAGTCATACGTTAATGTGGTATCTTCCATCTGCTCTTCCGAAATGACTAAACCGATCTTTCCGACGAATACGGATATGAAATGATCGGTTTTTTCTTTTAACGTGCGAAGCGCAATTTCTAAATCATAAATGGATGTAATCTCGCTTTTGAAGTTGAGCGTATGACGTTTCGGGATGTATTCGAGAAGCGGTTCGTTTAATTGATCGAATTGTTGAAGGCGCTTTAATTCATGCATGCGTAAATCAATCGTCTTTTGGACGTAATGAAGTTCTTCAATTTTCGCTCGGTTAATATCGCTATACATTTCCATCGTTTCGATAAAACCTTCTAAATTTCGTTCATGTAGTTGTTCTTTAATCTCTTCTAATGTTAAGCCGACCGTTTTTAAATAGTTAATGAAGTCGAGTTGTTTAAATTGCTCAGCGGAGTAGTAACGATATCCGTTGTCCTCATTCACTTCGATCGGCTTAAACAGATCAATCTCATCGTAATAGCGAAGTGTTTTCGGATTCATATTGTGCAGCTTCGCCATTTGACCGATTG
Organism: Savagea faecisuis; assembly: GCF_042675605.1. Taxonomy (NCBI): domain Bacteria; kingdom Bacillati; phylum Bacillota; class Bacilli; order Caryophanales; family Caryophanaceae; genus Savagea; species Savagea faecisuis. The sequence goes on along the minus strand of NZ_JBHTJF010000041.1, from coordinate 41,735 downwards.
TAAAATGTGCATTCATCACGCTTCCCTCCATTTGTATCTATTATAGCCCTTACCATAAAGAAAAGCCTCCAAATTTCTCATTTGGAGGCTCGTTTTTATTTCTTTTTATTGTGAGCGAGTTCTTCGATTGGGAGGTATTCTCCTGTTAAAATATCTTCAACTGGAACGGCTTCTTCTGTCCAGCTTTTCGGTGGCATCGCACCCCAGAATGTTGCACGTTGTGGGTGATCTAAATTCCATTTCACTGGCTCCCAGTCTGGGTCGTTCGTGAAGTAGTCACCTGTGTAAAGTTCCATACGGTTGCCGTCTGGATCGCGAACGTATACGAAGAATGCGTTCGATGTTCCGTGACGTCCTGGTGAACGCTCAATATTTGCATAGTAGCCGAGTGCTGCTAAATGGTCACATGCGTCGAGAATTGATTTCGCATCGTCCATCCAGAAGCCTGTATGGTGGAAGCGTGGTCCACGGTCGCTAATGAGTGCGAGGTCGTGAACGCTTGGCTTACGGTGCATCCAAGCTGCCCACATCGCTTCTTTATCTTCTGAAATTGTTTTCACTGTATATTCTGATGTACGGAAACCTAAGTTTTCTGCGTACCAATCGTATAAATCATCAATGTTCGTAATTAAGCAGTTTGCGTGGTCGATACGTTTAATTTTCACATTCCCTTGTAAATGATACTTCTGCAACATGCGCTCTGCTTTGTCCATTTCGAAGAAGAACTCTACCGGAATACCTCCTGGATCTTGAATGCGGAGTGCACGGCCTTGTCCTTTTTCTTCGCCTGGCTCTAACCAACGTTTTTTCACGCCGAGCTCTGTGAATAATTTATCGAGTTCATCTAAATCACTGTCAGCGCTTACACGATATGCGATATGTTTTAAGCTAGCACGTTCGCCTTTCGTCAATACTAAACAATGGTGGTTTGCATCTTCTAACGCACGTAAATAAATGTGATTGTCATCCGATTCAGTCTCGATGAATCCGAGTCCTTCACAATAAAAATGACGTGCACGATCTAAATCTGTTACTGTCACTTCTGCGTGGTGAAGTCGGACAATATCAAATGGTTTTTTCATAATTCATTACCCCCTTGAATGATTGTATATTTACTATAAACCTTCCAGTAGGTGTAAGGTCAATACTTTTGTCCATATTTTATTCACATTTCTAAAAAGTCGGATTATTTTATGAATCTCCTCTATTTTTTCGTGCGATGCATTTCTTTTGACCTTCATTGACCATAGGTGTATGATACGTATAAAGCTAGTACTTGAGCACTTCTTTCTATATAATAAAAAAGATAGTGTTCGAGTTATTCAAAAGGAGGAACTACTACATGAACTTAATTCCAACAGTTATTGAACAGACGAGCCGTGGTGAGCGTGCTTACGACATTTACTCACGTCTTTTGAAAGACCGCATCATTATGCTTGGTAGCGGAATCGACGATAACGTAGCAAACTCAATCGTGGCACAACTTCTCTTCTTAGAAGCAGAAGATCCAGACAAAGATATTTCAATCTATATTAACTCACCTGGCGGAAGCATTACAGCAGGTATGGCGATTTACGATACGATGCAGTTTATTAAACCAGATATTCAAACCATTTGTATCGGTATGGCTGCTTCTATGGGTGCATTTTTATTAACAGCGGGTACGAAAGGCAAACGTTTTGCTCTTCCAAACGCTGAAGTGATGATTCACCAACCACTCGGTGGCGCACAAGGTCAAGCGACTGAAATCGACATCGCTGCAAAACGCATCTTGTTCTTACGCGACAAATTAAACCGAATTATGGCAGAACGTACGGGTCAACCGTTAGAAGTGATCGAGAAAGATACAGATCGCGATAACTTCATGACAGCTGAACGTGCTCTCGAATACGGTTTAATCGACCACATCGTAGAACGTCACGACGAAAAAATGGCATAAAACAAATAAAATCCTGAATCGAGCATTCGCTCTGTTCAGGATTTTTTTCATTAAGAAAGGATACGCATTTTGCGTACTCTCACTTATTCTTCTGACTCGACAAGTTCGCGCAATTCTTCCAATGCTTTCTCTTCGTCGGCACCTTCTGCTAAAAGTTTAATTGTCGTTCCACGTGCAATCGCCAAGCTCATGACGCCCATAATACTTTTCGCGTTGACGCGTCGTCCGTCCTTTTCTAAAAAAATGTCAGAAGCAAATCGATTTGCTACTTGAACGAATAATGCCGCTTGTCTTGCTTGTAAACCTGTCTTCATTTGAACTGTTGTCTCTATCTCTCGCATGTCGTCTTTCCTCCTCATCTTACACTTCCATGTTCTTTTAAATTGTTCGCAATTTCTTCGATTTTTCGTAAGCGATGGTTAATTCCAGATTTGCTGACGGGTCCGCCTGAAATCATTTCGCCGAGCTCTTTTAACGTGACATCTTGATGTTCTACTCGTAGACGTGCTACTTCTTGTAGTCGTTCCGGCAGTTCATCGATGCCGATCGTTCGCTCAATTAATTTAATATTTTCAACTTGTCGCTGCGCTGCGCTAATCGTCTTATTTAAATTCGCTGTTTCACAATTGACAAGGCGGTTCACGCTATTTCGCACGTCACGAATGATGCGGACGTCCTCAAATTTCATAAGCGCTACGTAGGCTCCGACAATTCCGAGAAAGTCGGAAATTTTCTCAGCTTCTTTCAAATAGGCGATGTAGCCTTTTTTACGTTCGATTGACTTCGCATTTAAATCGTACACGTTCATCAAATCGACGAGCGCTTTGCTCTGTTCTTCATATACTGAAAAAATTTCTAAATGATACGATGATGTTTCAGGATTGTTAACCGAACCTCCCGCTAAAAATGCCCCTCGTAAATAAGAACGTTTACAACAATCATCTTGAATTAACTTTGGATCAATTTCATTTTGAAATTGAAATCCTTCTTTTAAAATACTTAGCTGTTCTAATATTTTTTTCGCATCTTTACGTATGCGACAAATGTACACATTATTTTTTTTCAAACGCATTTTGCGGCGGACGAGCAGTTCGACCTCCACTTGATACAATGCTTTTAAATTAGAGTACATCCGCCTCGCAATTGCTGCGTTTTCAGTTTGAATGTCTAAACTCAACTGTTTATTGGACAAAGATAGAACACCATTCATTCGAATGAAAGCAGCTGTTTCTGCTTTTAAGCAACATTCGTCTGCTTCGATTTGCGTTAATTCTTTCTTCGTTTTTGAAGCGAATGACAATTGAATTTCTCCCTTCCGTTCACGATACAGTATCGTCTCTTCATTATACTACACATGTGAAAATTGTTTAAACCAATTCCCCAACTTTATCGGATCATGTACAATGCGCCCGTCTCGATACGATGCGATATTCGCCCGGGCAATATGTAACCCTAAATGTTGTAAAGCTTCCATATCATGTTCAACGAAACGTATTTTTTTCTCTTGTAGTTGTGCATCGCTTATTTTGTCAAAGTAGTCTGATTCGTGAAGGACGACCGTATGCAAAAAACGTTCGCCGACATGATCATACAATGCTTCAACATGTTCGGATGCGGTATATTGTACTGTCTCACCTATTTGTGTCGTCAAGTTGCTAATATACACCTTTTTGGCTTGCGCTTCAATAACAGCTTCCTTCACTTTTCGAACGAGTAGTGTCGGAATGATGCTCGTATATAAACTACCCGGTCCAATTAAAATGTAATCCGCTTCTTGAATCGCTCGCAATGTGTCTTCTAAAGGTTCGACCTCTTGTGGTGACAAATAGACTTTTTGGATCCGACTCCCATAGACCGGAATTTTCGACTCCCCGGTTATAATCGAACCGTCTTCTAATTCTGCGTGTAATGTCATGCGTTCGTTCGCTACGGGTAAGACGCGCCCCTTTAGATGAAATAATTCACTCAAATGATGAATCGCTCCTGCAAAATCACCCGTTAAATCCGTTAATGCAGCGAGCATTAAGTTACCGAGTGAATGCCCTTTAAGCTCTTCCCCATTTTCAAAGCGATATTGAAACATCTCATCGATCATCTGCCCTGTATCTGTAAGCGCTCCCATTACTTGTCTTATATCGCCGGGCGGTGGAATATTGTAATCTTGTAGCAAACGACCCGAGCTACCGCCATCGTCTGCTACTGTCACAATTGCTGTTAAATGAACGGGAAGTTCTTTCAAGCCTCTTAAAAGAGTCGATAATCCCGTGCCTCCACCGAAGACGACGACATTCAATCGCCCTTCTTGTAAAACCAATTCCCATCACTTCTTTCTTTTTTCGATATCACGATGGGTGACATACGTCTCGAATTCATTTTGAAACAAATCATTGAAATAATTTGCCAATGTGACAGAACGATGCTGCCCTCCCGTACAACCGAAAGCGATGACAGCTTGTGTTTTTCCTTCATTTTTATATTGAGGAATAATGAATCGGAATAAATCCGTTAATTTTTCAATTAATTGTTTCGTATCATTCCATTTTAAAACGTATTCTCGCACTTCTGCGTCCATTCCTGTTTTGGCACGTAGTTCTTCAATGTAGAACGGATTCGGCAAAAATCGAACGTCAAATACGACATCCGCATCAATCGGCATTCCGTGCTTAAAGCCGAACGACATGAAATGAACATTGAATGGTGCTTTCCCTTTCGTTGAAAACTCACGCGCGATGCGTTCTCGCAATTCTCGTGGTTTTAATGAAGATGTATCGATGACGAGACGCGCATGTCCTTTTAATTCTGATAATGTTTCGCGTTCTTTTTTTATTCCGTCTAAAATTAGCCCACCTGTTGCTAATGGATGCGATCGACGTGACTCTTTGTATCGTTTGACGAGCGATTCATCGTTCGCTTCTAAAAATAAAATGCTTGTCGTTACTTCACTCATGTGGCTCGCTTCATTTAAAGCATCAATTAATGAACTAAATAAGTAACCACCACGTGTATCCATCACTGCTGCGATGCGACGCATTTTATTTTCTGATTTCGTCATTAAGTCAAGAAATGTCGGCAATAGTTCAGGTGGTAGGTTGTCAATACAATAAAATCCTAAGTCTTCGAAGCTTTGCATCGCGACTGTTTTCCCTGCGCCACTCATCCCTGTAATAATTACCAATTCAATATCATGTATTCGATCATGATCCATATCGCTTCACCTTCCGCTAATTATGTACGTAGTTTTGTATGCTGTATACCTTTTGAAAAGATACTGTTCTCCTTAAATAAACGATGATACCTTTAATTATGCAACTGTATTAGTTTATTTTCTATTCTTACAAACACAGTATAGACTATTTCGCAAAGCGCTCACTATTATACCATACTTTTCATTTGTTCTCTCTTAGTATACAACGTATTATCTATAAGAACAAAAAAAGAAGGTTTTTCAATTACATTTGAAAATTAAAAATGAAGAGAATAGAGAGTGGATTACTAAACGTTCCATTTTCGTTTCATTAAGGAGAGAAGATGCGAGCGTTTTGTGTATTTCATAGTAGGGAGATTTTCGTTTCACACGGACGCGTTCCGCAGGCGTGGCTGCAGCCTCCTCGAAGCTTGGCGCTTCTCCGGGGTCTTCCGCTCACGCTATTCCTGCTGGAGTCGCCGTGTTCCACTTCAATCTAGCTCGTATTCGGGGGTGTTAATTTGAAGTCGTTTTATAGATGGATTGATTGCACAAAACTGGTTGGATTGTCCTCTATTTCAACATGAAAAGACGACTAGTGGCATACTAGTCGTCTTCTGTCCTATGTGCTTATGCTTTTGCTGTTTGTTTTTCTTTTAAGTCTTCGATATATTTTTGAACTGCTTGTGCTGCGATACTTCCGTCGCCTGTTGCTGTGACGATTTGACGTAACATTTTTTCACGTACGTCACCCGCTGCGAAAATACCTGGTACTGTCGTTTCCATATCTTCATTCGTTAAAATGTAGCCATTTTCGTTCGTAATGCCTAAATCTTTCACAGCATCCGTTAATGGATCCATTCCGACGTAAACGAACATTCCTTCTGTATCGAATTGTGATTCAGAACCGTCTTGTGTATCAATTAACGTAACAGAACCGATTTTTCCGTCTTTTTCGTTCACTGATTGCACTTGTTTGTTCCATAAGAAATCAATTTTTTCATTTTCGAACGCACGATCTTGAATAATTTTTTGTGCCCGTAATTCGTCACGACGGTGAATGATCGTTACTTTGTCTGCGAAACGTGTTAAGTACATTCCTTCTTCTACTGCAGAGTCTCCTCCACCGATAACGACGATTTCGCGTCCTTGATAAAACGCTCCGTCACATACCGCACAGTAGCTTACGCCGCGGCCTGTTAATTCTTCTTCACCTGGTGCACCGAGTTTACGGTATTCTGCACCTGTCGCTACGATCACCGCATATGCTTTATACGATTTTTCGCCGACGATTACTTCTTTCAGTTCTCCGTGATCTACTACTTTATCAACGTCACCGTATTCGTATTTCGCTCCGAATTTTTGTGCGTGTTCGAACATTTTCGTCGAAAGTTCTGGACCTAAAATGGATTCGAATGCTGGATAGTTTTCGATTGCGTCCGTCGTCGCCATTTGTCCACCTGGCATTCCTCGCTCGATCATCACTGTTGAAAGGTTCGCACGTGATGCGTATACCGCCGCTGTCATTCCTGCTGGTCCTGCACCGATAATAATTAAATCATGAATTTGTTCTGTTGACATTTTTCATTCTCCTCTACTTGTCAGTTACAACTTTTTATCTACTCAAATCGTAATCTATTTTTACGCTGCATTCAACTTATATGCCTATACCCCTTAGGGTAAACTATTCCATCTTACATCTTAAAAAATCGGTAAAAACTCGATTAATTCATTCACATATTTCGTTAATGTCGCTGGCGCAATGTCGTATTCTTCTGCGATAGCCTTCTTCGTAACGTGATTGTAGCGAGATGATTGGTACATGTAATCCGCCGCTGCCGCAATCGCATTCGGGTTTTTAAATAAATAATGTTGATCGTATGCGACGTCACAAAGTGCGAACCACATTTGCAGTAAGTGGATTCCTTCTTTTTTGAGCGGCGCATATTTCGTATACAACGTGTCTGCTACTTCAACACTGCGTGAAAAATAATCTAACTCTTTTCTTTCATACAGCTCAAACTGCTCATCAATTAAACCGTAATACAATTTTTCGACTTCTGACAATTTATCAAATGTCATTAATTCTAAAATTGAACGTTCCTCACGATACATCGATTTCAATACTAAAAAGTAACCGAATAAACGCTCACTACGATATGGATTTTGAACTTTATGAATGAGCATTTCAATATTGTCTTCGTACGCATTCACATTTTTCGTCATGCGCTCTTTCCACGGCTCCATCCCTTCTTTTGAAGGGTCGAGCTGCACAAGTTTGTCATAAGCAAGTTGCGCTTGTTTCGTTCTTCCTGAAAAGTAAGCGCTGTGAGATAACCAAAAGTAGAAAGAAACATCTCCCTCGAAACCACCACGTTGTAAAAGGCGGAGCCAATTGTACCCCGCTTCATGTTCGCCAATTAAAGCGAGTGTTGCCCCGAGTTTGTAACGATGTTCAAATTCAATCGGCTTAATTTTCAATAAGAGACGAATACTTTTTTCGAGTTCAAACACTTCTTTTTCGTAATAATAAATGACCGCAAAATTACAGAGCGCGTGAATATTGCCTTGATCTTGTTTTAAAACGTCGCGCAAAATCGCTTTCGCATCTGCAACACGTCCCGCATAAAAATACGTTAACGCTAAATTATTCGACGCCGCTAAAAATTGTGGGTAATCCGCCACGATGCGCTCAAACAGTTGAGACGCTTCATCAAATTGTCCCTCTTCCATTTTGCGACGCGCTTGTTCTTGTAAAAAGTAAATTTCTCCCGAAAACCAATCGTCTTCTTCTAAATGAATATTTTCCTGTTCGGCAAAGTCGATAATTTCCATCGACTCTTCTGCGAGCGGTCCGTCTGGTGCTAAGGCGATATAATGTTCCGCATAACGCTTCGCATCCGGCAACAATCCTAAATGTGCATGAACTTCCGCTAAATAAAAAACGATATCTTCGCCTTCTGGATCTAATGCATGTGCTTTCGCTAAATGCTCATACGCTAGCTCATACTTTCCTTCTTCAATTAATAAAGCACTATAATTTAATAAAACGTCGGCATTTTCTGGCATGCGTTCTAAAGCACGCTCAAAAAACTTTCTCGCCTCTTCTAAGCGATCTTGTCGAAATGCTCGCAACGCTTTTTGATAATAATATTCTCCATAAGGCACGAACGTTATAATTTTCTTTGTTTGATTTCGCAATCGTCTACCTCCACCACTTCAGCAAAGTGAAAGAAGGAACGACTTTGCGTTCCTTCTTAAATCTTTTTCTTATTATACCATATTTACCCTGTCACTCTTCACCGTTTTGCTTTCGTTCTCTCTGTTCTTTCGTCTGAATGATTTGCATCGGATTACCACCAACAAATGCGCCTGGCGGAACATCTTTATGAACGAGTGTCATCGCTGAAACGACCGCTCCATCTCCAATGACGACTCCCGGTAAAATCGTGCTATTCGCACCGATCATCACATTGTCTCCGATGACAACATCGCCGAGACGATATTCATCGATTAAATATTCATGAGCTAATATCGTCGTATTAAAGCCGATGATCGTATTAGAACCGACCGTAATGCGCTCTGGAAACATCGAATCCGGCATGACCATGAGCGCGAATGACGTCTGTTCGCCTACTTTCATCTTCAAAAATGTGCGATACATCCAATTTTTCCACGTGAAAAACGGTGTGATGCGCGCGAGTTGTACGACGATGAACACTTTCACTAACTTCCAAAACGATACCGTCTTATACATGTACCAAAGCGAATTCGCTTTTCCTTTGGACGGATAATGTTCGAGGCGTCTCATCGGTTCGCCTCATCGACGATGCGCACGATATCCTCCATCGTATCCGCAATGTATGTCGGATTAAATTGTTTTAAAAAGTCGATTCCTTTCGCCGACCAACTGACCGCAATCGTACGAACTCCAGCATTGTGACCACCTTCAATATCGTGATGATTGTCACCGACCATAATTGTCGTCTTCGGGTTCGCACCGATTCGTTCCATCGCTAATTGGAGCGGCTCTGGATCGGGCTTCGCATTTTTCACATCGTCAATCGCAACGAGCGTTTCAAATAAGTCGTCCGGTAAATTTAACAAACGAATCCCTTGCTCAATGACGTCGCGACGCTTCGTCGAGACGAGTGCCATATGAATGCCACGTTCTTTCAGAGCGTATAGCATTTCATGTACTCCAGGGAACGGGCGAGCATAAGCATCGTGATTCGCTACATTCCACTCACGGTATTCCGCTGTTAATTGTTCCGCTTTTTCCGGTGACACTTTCGTAAATGTGTCAATTAAAGGCGGGCCTAAAAATGGTAAAATATTTTCTTCATTATATTGTCCTGGAAAATGACGGTCCAATACGTGTTGGAACGTCGCAATGATTAACTCATTCGTATTGAGTAATGTCCCATCAAAATCGAATAAAACATGTGTAATTTTATTAGTCATGTACTCCTACAACTCCTTCTACTGGTGTTCGTTTTTTCCACATGCGGGATACGATTATCGCTAAAATTAAAGCGACGAATAAACGGATCAGCAATAACGGTAATACGTTAATACCGAGTGGGATAAATAATAATGTATCTTCTACAACAGCGTGACAGGCGACGAGGAAAATGAAGCTGATCGTCACATCACGGTGACTCACTCCGTCTTCATGCACCGCTTGAATCATAACACCCGCTCCGTACGCAAGCCCGAAAATGAGCCCTGCTGCAAGTGTTAATGCGGCATTCGACTCGACACCGAGCAAACGTGTAAACGGGCGCATCCAGCGAGATAATTTTTCTAAAAAATGAATGTGACGCAAAAATTGAATCGCGATCATTAACGGAATGACGATCATTGCGAGTTGCACGACGCCGTAAAAGGCTTTCTCAAAACCGAGCAACGTAATCGCCATCCATCCTTCTGGTACCACTTCCTCAACAGGTGCCATCCCGTATTGCGCAATTTCGCTACCACCTTGCCAGACGAGATTAATGATGATCGCCGAAATTGCCGCTAGAGCGATGCGCACTGTTAAAATGACACTTATTTTCACACCGACTTTCGATGCGACACCCGTTTCGATTAACAAATTATGCGCAAAGCTCATCATGACCGCTAAAATAAATACTTCTTTCACCGTCAATTCCATCGACAATATTCCAGCGATACCGGCATATAAATTTAAAAAATTACCGAGCACGAGCGGAATTGCCGCTTCCCCACGTAAACCGAAAATCCCCATAATCGGTTCAATCAGTTCCGTAATCCACGGTAAAACCGGTGTATGTTGTAATAAGACGACGATGATTGTAATCGGGAAAATGATTTTTCCGAGACCCCACGTCGTCTTCAGTCCGTTCCATAACCCCTCTTTCAACCAAGACATGTTCCATTCCCCTTTATTTTTGTTCGTATTTCGTCGTCACTTTCATCCCGTATTTACGATATACGTAAATCGCCACCGCTACGACAATCGTGATGAGCGATACAATTTGTGCTGTGCGCAATCCACCGATTAACAAGCTGTCCGTACGCATCCCTTCAATGAAGAAACGACCGACAGAATACCATGTTAAATAAAATAAAAAGATCGAGCTACGCATTAAGTTCGCACGTCGCAACCATGCGAGAATTAAAATGAGTCCGACTAAATTCCACATCGACTCATATAAAAATGTCGGATGATACGTCACACCGTTAATCGTCATCTGTTCCATAATCCAATTCGGAATGATCGTATTTTGTAAAAACGTTTCAGAAACTGGTCCACCGTGAGCTTCTTGGTTCATAAAGTTTCCCCAACGTCCGATAATTTGACCGATGAGCAGTCCAGGTGCGGCAATGTCCGCCACTTTCCAAAACGATTCTCCTCGACGTTTCGTAAAGACGTACGTCGTAATAAATGCCCCGATCAACGCCCCGTGAATGGCGATACCGCCTTCCCATATGTAGAGCGCACTAATCGGATTGTCTGCATAACGAGGCCATTCGAACACGACATAGTAAATACGCGCACTAATGATTGAAATCGGAATTGCCCAAATGAGTAAATCTGTTAAAAATTCATCGTGAAATCCACGTTTCACCATTTCTTTTTGTACGACGATGTACGCTAAAATAATTCCTGTAATGATGAGCGCTGCGTACCAACGAATTTTAATCGGACCTGCATTAATTAAAAACGGATCAAATGCTAAATACGTAAAATCGAGTAAACTAGTCATTCGACTCCTCCTCAATAACTGTATTTTGCATGACCGCTTGTTCTAAACGTTCCGCAAACTGCTCTGCCGCATTGATTCCGAGTTTCTTCATTCGGTAATCCATCGCCGCTACTTCGATGATGACGGATAAGTTTCGACCTGGTTTTACTGGTACGGTTAGACGCGTCAATTCAGAATCGATAATTTTCATTTTTTCATCATCGACACCGAGACGGTCGTACAATTTATCTGGATCCCAAACTTCTAAGTCGACGACGAGTAAAATCCGTTTATTATCTTTTACAGAACTCGCGCCGAATAACACCATCAAATCGATAATGCCAACACCGCGAATTTCAAGCATATGCTCTAAAATTTTCGGTGAACTTCCGATTAAAATATTTTTCGCTACTTGACGAATTTCGACGACGTCATCCGCTACGAGACGATGACCGCGTTTCACAAGTTCTAGTGCTGTTTCACTTTTCCCAACACCGCTTTTTCCTGTAATGAGTACACCGACTCCGTAAACGTCAACGAGTACACCGTGTACGGTCGTCATCGGAGCGAGTTGTCCTTCTAAGTAATTCGTCAACATTCCCGCAAAGCGCGTCGTTTGATGAGGTGTTTTTAAAACGGGGATTTGACGGGCTGTCGCTAACTCTAACAGTTCAGGAGGCCCTCCTACACCGTGCGCTAAAATAAAAGCAGGTGTGATGGGGTGACAAAGCTGATCAAAACGTTCTCGACGTGTTTTCGAGTCTAATAAGCTTAAATATGTTAATTCCTTCTTTCCTAACAGTTGGACACGTTCTTTCGGGTAATAATCAAAAAACCCGGCCATCTCCAGACCTGGTCGCGATATATCACTCGTCGTAATTTTTCGGTGCGTCCACTCGTCACCGGCGACGATTTCTAAATGAAATGTTTCAATAATATCTTGAATCGTTAATTCTGACATTCCGTTCTCCCTCCTTGCATTTCTTTTTTCATTCTAACATGTTCATCATCTTTTTTCGTCGTCTGACTCATTTTCCCCTAAAAACAGAAAAACATGAGCTCGTTGTCGCTTGAGCTCATGTCGGATCATTCATTATTTCATTATTTTACTGTAATTGTTCCAGCATTCGTTTTCGCTTTCACTTGAAGGCGACGTGATGACGAACCTTCTACTTCGAATTGAACTTCCGTTTCGAATAACGAATCTTGTACTTCTTCCACTGTCGCATTTAAGACGTCGACCGTTAATTTTCCTACATTCGTTTGAAGCTTGCCTGAAGTAGAAGCTTCTTTCGGTAAGTAAATTTCAACCGCTCCTGCGAATGATTCTGCTTCGATTGATCGAGCTTGCGGATGCGTCGTCGTAATGGCGATTGGACCGTTAACCGATTCCGCTTCAATTTCTTCTACTGAACCGTCCACGTAAATCGCACCGTTAAATGTTTCAATATCTAAATCTTCACCTGTAATCCCGCGCGCGTACACTTTGCCGTTCGCCGTTTCGACTTTCGCTTGTTCGAATTCATTATTGACGAAATGAACTTTCCCGTTCTTCGTCGATACTTTCACTTGTTTAGCGCATAAGTCTTCAATCGAAACTGCACCGTTCCACGTCTTCACGGTCACTTTGTCATAAAGATGTGCAGGTACTGTCAACGTACAGTTCATGCGTGCTGTTTTCAACTGGCTTTGAATATACAAAGTATCGCCTTGTTGATCGTATAAAAACTCTTTCGCGAAGCGTTCATCCGCTTTCGCTTCATCTGCCGTATCGAAAAATGCGGCGTCCACTAATAATGTCGTCTCTTCGCTCGTTCCTTTAACGATGTTGACACTGCCGTGAAATACTTCGATGTCTAAACGCTCAAGTGGTTCTTTCACTGTAAATTCACGTGTGAAGCTCACTTTCGCATCGAAAATTTGATTCACGTCAAATGACTTCACTTGATCGACAGCCGTTTGGAAAAACTTCATAAACTGTGTGCCGATTTCTTGTACGTCTGATTTGACGTCGCGGAAAAATTGTTCACCGCGGTCTGTCGCTTCTGCGAACGGATCTTCTTGAGAAGACTGTTCTTCTTGTTCTTCTTGCTCAACTTGTTTCGGTAATGTCGGTTCTTCAACTTTCGGTTGCTCAGGAGTGTCGTTTAATTTACTGAGTAAAACAATCGCTTCTTCCGCTGTAATCGTTCCATCTTCAACTAACTGTAAAATTTGTTTTTTCTTCGCTTCCATGTTGAGTTCCCCCTCTAATTTTCGTGCATGTAATACTCGTGCTACTTATTGTACGTTCATTCTGTCGGAGAAGTTTCATTTTCGGTTTCTTTTATTTTTTCTGTCATGCGGGAGCGATCTCGTTCTAACACTGGTTTTAAATATTGTCCTGTGTAAGAATTCGCCACGTTCACCATCTGTTCCGGCGTTCCCGTGCCGACGATCGTCCCTCCACCGTCTCCACCTTCTGGACCGAGGTCGATCATGTAGTCCGCTGTTTTAATGACATCTAAATTGTGTTCGATGACGAGGACCGTATTTCCACCATCGACGAGTCGTTGTAATACTTTTAATAACTTACCGATATCGTGCACGTGTAAACCTGTCGTCGGTTCATCTAAAATGTAAAACGATTTTCCTGTCGAACGTTTATGCAGTTCAGAAGCGAGTTTGACACGTTGGGCTTCTCCTCCTGATAAAGTCGTCGCCGGTTGACCTAATTTTACATAGCCGATGCCGACATCGACGAGTGTCTGTAGTTTGCGATGGATTTTCGGAATCGCTTCGAAAAATTCAACCGCATCTTCCACCGTCATTTCTAAAACGTCCGCAATATTTTTTCCTTTATATAACACTTCTAACGTTTCACGATTGTATCGTTTCCCGTGACATACTTCACACGGTACGTAAACATCGGGTAAAAAGTGCATTTCAATTTTAATGATGCCGTCACCACGACACGCTTCACAACGTCCACCTTTGACGTTAAAGCTGAAACGTCCTTTTTTATACCCGCGCACTTTCGCTTCGTTCGTCATTGCGAAAACGTCGCGAATGTCATCGAACACACTCGTATACGTCGCCGGGTTGGAGCGTGGTGTACGACCGATTGGCGATTGATCAATTTCGATAATTTTATCGAGTTGGTCAATTCCTTCGACTGCATCATGTTCTCCAGGACGCGCTTTTGCGCCGTTCATATTCATCGCAAGCGACTTGTACAACACTTCGTTGACGAGTGTACTCTTACCAGAACCAGACACACCTGTCACTGCGACAAATGTTCCGAGCGGAATGTCGACCGTCACATCTTTTAAATTGTTCGCACGTGCGCCACGAATCGTCAATGTTTGACCGTTTCCTTTACGGCGCTCAGCGGGCACCGGAATAAATTTTTCGCCCTTTAAATATTGACCGGTTAAAGAGTTCGGGTCGTTCATCACTTCTTCAGGCGTTCCTTGAGAAACGATTTCTCCCCCTGCAACGCCAGCCCCTGGTCCGATATCGATTAAATGATCCGCCGCAAGCATCGTATCTTCATCATGTTCGACGACGATTAACGTGTTGCCGATATCACGCATATTTTTCAACGTATCGATGAGACGGTCATTATCGCGTTGGTGAAGACCGATTGACGGTTCGTCTAAAATGTATAGTACACCGGTTAAGCGCGAACCGATTTGTGTCGCGAGTCGAATGCGCTGCGCTTCCCCTCCGGACAATGTTCCTGCCGCTCGACTTAACGTTAAATAATCGAGCCCGACATTGCGTAAAAATGACAAACGTTCTTCAATTTCTTTCAAAATCAGCTTCGCAATTTGCGCATCTTTTTCCGATAGTTCGAGGCTTTCGAAAAATACACTCGCTTCCGTAATCGAACGCTCTGTAACATGTCCGATATGTTCTCCCGCTATTTTCACCGCTAATGATTCTGGTTTTAAACGGTATCCATCACATGCTGGACAGTTGTGAACAGCCATATATTTTTCCATTTGGTCGCGCACAAAATCGCTTGACGTATCGTGATAACGACGTGCGACATTGCGTAACACTCCTTCAAAATAGATGGAATTGTCACGCGTATTGCCAAATTCATTCGTATAGACGAAACGAATTTTTTCTTCTCCTGAACCGTTCAAAATAATGTCCATCGCTTCATCGGATAACTCTGACACTGGAACGTCGAACGGAATGTCGAAATGCTCACAAACCGTCTTTAATAAAGAAGGGTAATAATTCGAACTCGTCGGCTCCCACGGCGCAATGGCATGTTCTTCTAACGTTTTTGACCAATCAGGAATGACGAGTGATACGTCGACTTCCAGTTTCGTTCCGAGACCGTCACAGTCGGGACATGCCCCGAACGGACTGTTGAATGAAAACATGCGCGGTTCTAATTCTCCGATGGAAAATCCACAAATCGGACAAGCGTGATGTTCGCTAAATAAGAGCTCTTCTACGCCGATGACATCGACGAGTACCGTCCCTTCTCCGAGCGCTAAAGCGGATTCTAAAGAGTCACTTAAACGAGACTCGACGCCTTCTTTCACGACGATCCGGTCGATGACGACTTCAATCGAATGTTTTTGGTTTTTATTTAATTCAATTTCTTCACCTAAATCGTACGTCTCTCCGTCAATGCGTACACGGACGTATCCTTTTTTACGCAAGTCGTCTAACAAACGGACGTGCGCTCCTTTTCGCCCTTTCACGATCGGTGCGAGCACTTGAATGCGGCTTCTTTCTTCTAATTGCATAATGCGGTCGACCATTTGCTCGATCGTTTGAGATGAAATTTCAATGCCGTCATTCGGACAGACCGGCTTTCCGATACGCGCATATAATAATCGTAAATAATCGTAAATTTCCGTCACTGTCCCGACAGTAGAACGCGGATTTCGGCTCGTCGTTTTTTGATCGATTGAAATAGCTGGTGATAACCCTTCAATGACATCGACATCCGGCTTATCCATCTGACCTAAAAACTGTCGTGCATACGCCGATAAACTTTCAACGTAACGGCGTTGTCCTTCTGCATATATCGTATCGAAGGCGAGTGACGATTTCCCCGAACCAGACAAACCCGTCATGACGACGAGCTCATCTCTCGGAATATTGACATTAATATTTTTTAAGTTGTGTGCTCGTGCACCTTGAATGACAATCTCTTTATTTTTCATCTGAAATCGGCAAGGATACCCCCACTTCAATCGTGTGAAGGGCGATAGCAACGATAAGTGGGGGAGGAATTGCCGTCAGATACGGTAGTATCTGAAACCTGTACCTTGCCTCCTCCTTTCAATTTTATTAGAATAAACAATAAGAGAAAACCGTTGGGCAAATTGTTGCTGAAGGCACTCTTATCGTTCTTTGACAACTAAAGATATGAGGTTGGTTACAGGAAATCGTTGTAACCGTAAAATCTTTAGCGTATCGAAATCCGTTTTAACGGTTACTGCTTGGGTATATCCCTTGCGGTAGGGGCGAAGTCAACCGTCCTTGTGTTCCACCACACGAAGGTAGGAGGTTTTAACAACCATTCGCACTACTGGGTAGGAACAAGCGTAATTGCACTCTATGAGGGTAGAGGCACTGCTGTAATTTGGTAGACGCAAGCCCCCACTTCAAACAGACCGCAAGGTCGTTAAGTGGCGGGTTGTTGACGTACAACTACCTTCCTGACTGCAATTCTAATAACGCGTCGCGCAATTGAGCAGCCCTTTCGAAGTCGAGCGCTTTCGCCGCTTCTTTCATATCTTGTTCTAACGTCGCCATTAAAGCGTTTTTCTCATCTTTCGATAATTTTCCGCCTTCTGTAAGACGTGTAATGTAATCTTCACCGTCTTCCGCCACTTCTGTCGCGCGGATGACGTCGCGAATTTCTTTTTGAATCGTCGTCGGTGTAATGCCATGTTTTTCGTTGTAAGCGATTTGGATTTCACGACGACGCGCTGTCTCGCTGATCGCTTTTTCCATCGAATCGGTCATTTTGTCCGCATACATCACGACATAACCGTTCGAGTTACGCGCTGCTCGACCGATCGTTTGAATAAGCGAACGTTCCGAACGTAAAAATCCTTCTTTATCTGCATCTAAAATCGCCACGAGCGATACTTCCGGTATGTCAATTCCTTCACGCAATAAGTTAATCCCGACGAGTACGTCATACGTTCCGAGACGTAAATCTCGTATAATTTCAATACGTTCTAACGTTTTAATTTCAGAATGTAAATATTGCACTTTAATGCCGAGCTCTTTTAAATAATCGGTTAAATCTTCACTCATTTTTTTCGTCAATGTCGTAATTAATACACGCTCATTTTTTTCAATGCGCGCATTAATTTCTCCGACGAGGTCATCGATTTGTCCATGAATCGGACGCACTTCTACAACGGGGTCTAACAAGCCGGTCGGTCGAATAATTTGTTCGACCATTTTCGGTGTATGTTCTAATTCATACGGGCCTGGCGTCGCTGATATGTACATCGCTTGGTGTACGTGTTGCTCAAACTCTTCAAACTTCAACGGACGGTTGTCGAGTGCGCTCGGTAGACGGAAACCGTGATCGACGAGCACTTGTTTACGCGCTTGGTCTCCGTTATACATGCCTCGAATTTGAGGTAATGTAACGTGACTTTCATCGACGACGATGACGAAATCATCCGGGAAATAGTCAAGCAATGTGTACGGTGTCGCGCCCGCTTCACGCAACGTTAAATGGCGTGAATAGTTCTCGATTCCCGAACAAAATCCCATCTCTTTCATCATTTCTAAATCGTAACGTGTACGTTGTTCTAAACGTTGAGCTTCCAGCAATTTTCCTTCTTCGTTTAATACGGCGAGACGTTCCTCTAATTCTTTCTCAATATTAATAATTGCCTTTTCCATCTTTTCAGAACGGGTGACGAAGTGAGAAGCCGGATAAACGGCGATATGTTCACGATCGCCGATAACCTCTCCCGTCAGCGCATCCACTTCTCGTATACGGTCGATTTCGTCTCCGAAAAATTCGATGCGAATACAATGTTCATCGCGAGATGCAGGGAATAGTTCGACGACATCCCCACGCACACGGAACGTTCCGCGCGTAAAGTTTATATCGTTGCGCGTATATTGAATGTCGACTAATTTACGAAGCATCTCATCGCGTCCAATTTCCATTCCGACGCGCACTGAAAACACGAGCTCCTTATATTCTTCTGGATTCCCGAGTCCGTATATACAAGAGACAGAAGCGACGATTAACACGTCTTGCCTCTCAAATAAAGCACTCGTCGCCGAGTGACGCAATTTATCAATTTCATCGTTAATGCTTGCGTCTTTTTCTATAAAAGTATCCGTCTGCGGCACATACGCTTCCGGCTGATAATAATCGTAATAACTGACGAAATATTCGACCGCATTATTCGGAAAAAACTCTTTAAACTCACTGTACAGTTGCCCCGCTAACGTTTTGTTATGAGCGATGACTAAAGTAGGTTTGTTAATTTCCTTTACAACATTGGATACGGTGAACGTCTTTCCTGTTCCCGTCGCTCCAAGTAACGTTTGATGCTTTTCGCCCCGTTCGATTCCAGCGACTAACTCGCGAATCGCTTGCGGTTGATCTCCCGCTGGCTCGTAAGGTGACACTAACTCAAATCGTTCAGACAATCGAATCACTCCTTCATTCACATAGTTCTATTTTAACACACTTTTTACGAACGTACGTTTTTTAACTCTTCCCTCTTTCCGTATGAAAAAACATAAAAAAACGGCTGAATCTCCCCTAAGATTCAACCGTTCTCTATGTATGAGCGCTGCTTTGCTTGCACAAAACAGCGTTTTTTCACTTTTCCTCGATCGTCCCCAACAATTGAGTGTAATGTTGAAACGCTTCAACATCTCGTTCATCCAATGCTCGATCAATCAACCCTTCAATACGAGCGATTGTTTGTTCATGATGAACAGATTGTAAAAATAAATCCGTGTAAATGTCTGAAAGCAATTGATTCGTTTCTTCCTGAAATTGTCTCTGCGCAGTAGTCGGTAATTGTTTGTAAAAATATTTGTTCTCCATTCCCATCACCTCTGTCAGCTTTTTTCTATTATAAAAAAACTTTTTACGAATTGCAATCAATTTTTCTGAATATTTCGTTTTTAGTACAAACAACCTACCAATAATAGGTAGATTGTTCGTGTCATGACTTCGGTCTTGTCGAAAACATCGTTATGCCGCTAATCGCTTGTAAAATGACGAATAACAATAAACCTTCTGCCATTTTATCCCGTACGAAAAACGCGATGATGACGATAATAAATATTTGAATCGTTCCGAGTTGAAAAACAATTTTCTCGACTGCATCTCGACGACCTTTCTGTTCGATTGGAAACAGTCTGTCCATTTTGAAATGTTTCGTCTGACTTAAATACGCTAACAATTGGCTGACGAGCGCAAACTGCAAACTCGATACGAAGACGATCATTAATAGATGAGATTCAATGAAAGCGACTCCGAATGCCATTAAGACGAACAGTCTTAAATAAAGACGAAACAGTTCATCTGTCCTTACAAATGTACGACTCAATAAGTATTGGAAGCTTTTCTCCTTTTCAAAAGGCTTCGATGCCGTCATTAAAAACGATGCGTATGAACGACGGCGCACTTTCCCTTGAATGTGCGGAACGTCTGTAAACAAGTTCGCAAACTGATAAAAGCGCATCATTCGATTGTTTTCGAGCGCGATAAAATGATCGAATGGAAATGGCTCTGTCGCTGCACGTTTTTTCCAAACGCCTTGCGATACGTATCCGTATACGATGACGACGATCGCCACCACGACATACCAACTCGTCAACAAAGCGTAAATGAGCGCCCAACTTAATACGTAATGCGCGATATACAGCACATACATATGACGTCCACGATGACTATGGCGATAATACCATTCACCATGCGTCAATAAAAAATGCCAAACGAATAATGAAGCTAAAAACAACAACATTTCCAGTGGCGCAAACGCATATTTCGTATTGATGAGCGGAAGTAATACAATCGCCGTTACGACCGGTAAAATAAATTTCGTACTTACCGTCCATCTAAGCGATGCTTGCGTATACGTCGTCAATTGATGTTCTAAAGGTAAAAAGTAGACAGCGTCCGCTTCCCGAAACAATGTCGCAGGATTTCGAAAAATAAATGTGAGCGCTAATAAAGTCGTCACGACGAGCGCGACAGGAAACTCTTCAGGTATCACTTTCAACCATTCGCTGTACGCTAGACCTCCCGCTCCTAAAGCGAAGACGATGACGATCATTAAATGTCCCGTAAAGACGTATTTTAAATATTTTTGCGTCTCCATTTGGTATTCAGCGAAGCGGCGTTTCCAAATGCTTTGTAAACTATCCATTGGCCTGCTCCTTCGTCATCGCAATGTACAAATCATCCAATGACGCACCTTCCATGCCGAAGCTTGCGCGCAAATCATCCATCGTTCCGAACGCTTTCACACGTCCTTCATGTAAAAAGACGATTTTGTCACAATACTTTTCCGCTGTCGATAACATATGGGTCGACATTAACACAGCTGCTCCACCACGTTTGCGCTCTTCGATTTGCTCTAACAACGAATGAATGCCGAGCGGATCGAGTCCGACAAACGGTTCGTCGATAATATACAAAGCGGGATTAACTAAAAACGCACTCATGATCATCACTTTTTGACGCATCCCTTTTGAAAAATGCGCCGGGAACCAACGGAGTCTTTTCTCCATATGAAATTCTTCCAACAACGCTTTCGAACGAACGATGTAATCATCTTCCGATAAACCGTACGCCATCGCTGTCAATTTCAAATGCTCTTCTAGTGTTAACTCTTCATATAAGACAGGAGTTTCTGGTATGTATGAAAACGACTGACGATATCCTTCCATATTGCCTTCTAATGTGTGCCCTGCAATTTCAATCGTTCCAGCATGTTGACGCAATAAGCCGATAATATGTTTAATCGTCGTACTTTTCCCTGCTCCGTTCAAACCGATCAAGCCGACTAACTCTCCTGCTTCTACTTCAAATCCTAAATGATGCAAGACAGGTTTTCGTGTATAACCACCTGTCACATCTGTTAATTTTAAAACCGCCATGGGATCCCCTCTCTTCCTTTCTTCATTTTAACAAATGTCATCGGAAAGTTACATTGATACAAAGACGTTTACCAAGTTTTATGCTACACTGAAGATAGATAAAAACGAATAAAAGGAGTGGTTGAGATGGTTTCTTGTATTTTCTGTAATATTATTAACGGTACGATTCCGAGCGAAAAAGTGTATGAAGATGAGCACGTTTATGCATTCATGGACATTACACCTGTTGCGAAAGGTCATTTACTACTCATTCCGAAAGTCCACCGTGAAAACGTTTACGACATGATGGAAGACGAAGCGGCAAACTTATTCCGTGCTGTGCCTAAAATTGCGAATGCTTTAAAAGCAGAGTTCCAACCGGCGGGCATGAACTTATTGCAAAATAACGGTTCACATGCAGGACAGACGGTGTATCACTTCCACTTACATTTCATCCCACGTTACGATGAAAAAGACGGCTTCGATTGGACGTGGAATCCACAAGTCGATACGTTAACACCTGAAGTGATCGGTGGACTCGCTTCACAATTACGCGAGCGTCTATAATTTTAAACAGGAGAAGGCGATGACAGGAAATATGCCAACCATTCAGGTATTTTCCTCTTTGCCTTCTTTTTAAATTATATAAAAATAATAAAGAATCTCGAAACATCCGCTCATTTTCACTAAAATTATTTGATTGTCTCCTTATAACGTGCTTTAATAGATAATAATTCATTACTTGGAGAAAGGCGTTGACTTATATTATGAAACAATCCAACTTTTTGCTTGGTGTACTCGCAGGATCAGTTGCGGCATCTGTCACAGTACTTTTAACAACTTCACAATCAGGCGAACAATTGCGCGAAAACATGAAAGCGAAATCATGCAATCTTCAGTCGATGATTGAAGACATTAAAGTGAAAGCGAATGAACTCGTTCAATCGATTCAACATTTGGCAGCAGAAGCGAAAAGCAATTTGCCTGAAACGATTGAAGACATTAAACAATCGGTCATGGCTTGGCAACAATCGACAGAACCACATAAAAATAACTTAACACTGGAAATTGATTCGATTCAAAAGTCTATCGAGCAACTCGAACAACAAATTGCCAAACAGCAAAATCATTAAGTTTTTTCGAAGCTATTTCCTAAAAATAGCTTCTTTTTTCTAAACTATTAAGAAAATAAAGATATTTTTGAATTATTTTTGAATTCTAACTTCTTATCTCTTTGTTTTTTTGGTATAATGTAAAGAATATCTCAATTTAGGAAGTGGGTGTTTTCAATGACAGAACAATCCTTTTCTCAAAAGGAAGCTATGATTTACAGCCAACGCATCGCTCAAATGGCTAAAGCGTTATGGAAAGCGGTTGAAAAAGATTGGCAACAATGGATTAAGCCGTATGACCTTAATATCAATGAACATCATATTTTGTGGATTGCTTACCACTTGCAAGGAGCGACAATTTCTGACATCGCGAAATTTGGTGTCATGCACGTTTCGACAGCTTTCAACTTTTCGAAAAAGCTCGAACAACGTGGATACTTATATTTCTTCAAAAAAGACGACGACCGTCGTAACACATATGTCGCTGTAACAGATGCAGGTGAAGATTTAATTTTGACGATGAACGTTCATTATCACGATACGAGACACCTCGTACTAGAAGGTTCACTCCCGATTAAAGACTTATACGGAAAATTCCCAGACTTTATCGAAGTAATGTCCGTCATTCGTAATATCTATGGTGACGACTATATGGAAATTTTCGAAAAAGGCTTTAAAAATATCGATCAATGTTTCGAAGAAGAGAATGGCCAATTGCTAGCTACTCCTTTACCTAAAAATGAATGCGCTTCCGAGATAAATTCATAACTACTCTTTCTTCTTTTCTGCTATGATAAGGAGAGTAGCTTTTCTGATGTAAAGGAGGTCATGCGATTGATTTTAACATTAACGGTCTTTGCTGCACTGTTTTTTTTATTTCAAATAAATCGAATGACATATGCGCTAATCGTAACACGCGAAATCTCAGAAGAAAAACAACCGCGTGTATATAAAACAGTCAATTTGTTAATTTTAGCTTTGATGATTTTGTTTTATTTACAAGTGTATTACAACATTTAAAATGAACACTGAGCGCTTGTCGTTCAGTGTTTTTTTATCGTTGGAACATTTTTGTTTCCCATTCGTTTATATGGTATAGTACTACTGTCTTATGAAAAGTGAGGAGAGAATAATTATGAAGAAATTTGTATTAGCTGGCGTTTTATCAGCTAGTTTAGCAGTACTCGCAGCATGTGGCGGAGGCGACGCAGAAAGCAAAGTAATCGCAACGACAGCATACGGCGATATTACAGAACACGACCTTTACGAAGAAATGAAAAACGCAGTCGGTTTACAAGCGTTCCAAGAAATCGTTTTAAACAAAGCGTTAAGCGAAAAATTCCCTGTCTCAGATGAAGAAGTAGAAGAGGCTGTGAAAGCTCAAAAAGAAATGATGGGCGATATGTTCGAAATGTCTTTAGCGAGCGAAGGCTTAACGGAAGAAACATTTAAAAAGCAAATGAAACCACAGTTAATGAAACAAAAATTCCTCGCTTCAATTGAAGTCGACGAAAAATCAATCGACGAAGCAGTCGAACGCTCTAAAAAAGAAATTCACGCACGTCACATCTTAGTTGAAGATGAAAAAACAGCGAAAGATCTCATTAAACAAATCGCAGACGGTGCAGACTTCGAAAAATTAAGCAAAGAGCACTCAACAGAACCACAAGCTGCTGAAACAGGTGGCGACCTCGGATGGGTCCAACAAGGAATGATGGTACCACCATTTGAAAATGCGCTATACAGCATGAAAAAAGGCGACGTATCGAAAGAACCTGTGAAATCAAACTTCGGCTACCACATTATCGAAGTACTTGATATTCGCGATACAGAAGAGCCAAAAGAAGAAGAAGAAATTCGCGCGAAAGCAGAAGAACAATTAGCGAATGTTGAAACAGAAGCTCGTCTCGCTGAACTCATTAAAGAAGCGAAAGTCGATACAAAAGACGATGCGTTCAAAGATGCGTTCAAAGGAATGAACGAATAAAATAAAAGCGTTATTCGAGAATAAACTCGAATAACGCTTTTTCTTATAGTGTCGGCTTATAAAATGAACGATTGTCGAGTGCGAAGACGCGCTCTGAAAATGTTCCTTCTTCCGTCGCAGCCATCATTGTGCCAAACATTTGCATTTTCGCATCGATATTGTCGATGTAATGTAAAATTTCCGCTTCCATTAACATCGGACGCTTCGGACTGCCCCACTCTTCTTTTCCGTGGTGTGACAATACCATATGTTGGAGAAGCATTACTTCTTCTCCTTCAATGTCTAACTCTTTCGCCATGAGTAAAATTTCGCTCACCATGATCGAAATATGACCGATTAAATTTCCTTCGACTGTGTATTGTGTCGCAATCGGACCAGATAGTTCTGTCACTTTTCCAACGTCATGTAAAATGATACCGGCATACAATAAATCTTTGTTTAAAATTGGATATAGTCGTGCAATTTGCTCTCCTAATGTGAGCATCGATACTGTATGGTCGATTAAACCTGACACGTAATCGTGGTGATTGCGCGTCGCTGCTGGATAGACGAGAAACTCGGCTTCGTATTTTTTAACGAGCGCTTTCGTCAAATGGCGAATCGCGTCGTTATCCATCGCATCGATAAAACGTGTGACGATCTCATACAATTCTTCTTTCGGACGTTCCGCAGACGGCAATAAATCTTCCAATGTTACACCGTCAGATTCTTTTGCGGGGCGAATGCTTTTTACGCGCAACTGTGTACGACCACGATAATCGTGAAGTTCTCCGCCTACTTTGACGATATTTCCCCCCGCATACGTCACCGCATGTTCTTCCGACGTATCCCACAACTTCGCTTCCACGTCCGCTGTTTTATCTTGTAAAATGACCGTCATATACGGCTTTCCTTGTTGCGTTACTGCTTGCATCGATTGTTTAATGAGTAAAAACATCTCAATCGTATCGCCTACACGATAATCGATTAAATTTTTCAATAAAATCACCTTCAACTTCGAAACGAATGTTCGATATTCTTACTCCTATTTTAACATACGAACTACTCTTTTCCGAGGTCAATCGCTTTTTTAATATCTTTCAATGAACGAGACGGTCCGTACATGAGGACACCGCCACGATATACGCGTGCGCCGAACGTTCCGAGAATGAAAATTGTCACAAGCATAATGCCGACAGACAGTAACGGCACCCAAAATGGGAGGTCGAGCAAGCCGACACGTAAAAACATGACGAGTGGCGTGAAAAATGGGAAATACGAAGCCCATGTGACGAGCGCCATTTCCGGATTGTTCAAACCCGTCACCGCGATAATAAACGCAATGACAATGAGTAATGTCATCGGCATAATTAACTGCTGCACATCTTCCGTACGGCTAACGAGCGAACCGAGCAGTGCCGCAAGTGTCGCATATAAAAAGTACCCGAGTACGAAAAAGACGAGCGCATAAATTAATGTCGTTTTGCTCACTTCTGAGAAACTAATGAGATCTGTAAATGTGCTCGCCGTTTGATTAGAACGAATCGCAATCGCTCCCGCAATACCGAGCGTTACCATTTGCAACAGTCCGAGCATACCGATCCCGAGCACTTTCGCAAACATATGCTTCACAGGAGAGATGCTTGAAATTAAAATTTCCATAACACGTGAAGATTTTTCAGTCGCTACTTCTGTCGCAATCATGCTGGAATACATAATAACTGCGAAATAGATGACGAACATTAAGACGTAGACGAGAATCGTCGCTTGTACATATTCTTCATCCGACTTCGCCGTTGGGGATATGTTTTTCGACTCCATTTGTACCGGTGTGAGTAACTGTGAAACTTGTTCTGTGGATAAGTTTAATTGTTTCGCTTGTGCTTCTGTTTGTACTGCTTGTAAAATTGTTTCAATTTCAGTCGGTAATTGCACGTCAATAATACTCATCGACGAATACGTCGCTTGAATGACTTTTTGTTCATCTTGACTCACTTCTAACAATCCTGTAAATTTCTCTTCTTTTAACTCTTCTTCTAATTGTTCTTTCGACTGACTTTCGTCACGAGCAAACATAAAGGTATGTTCCCCTGATTGATGCGTTTGGATAATTTGTTCGTACAGTGCGTCATCTTCCGTTACGAGAAAGACGACATCTGTTTCATCTCCGCCTGTCAACGACGTAAATCCGTCGATGACACGGTTTAAATTCGCCATTAAAAAGAGGCCGAGCACCATAATAATCGTCGTAATAATAAATGATTTCGTTTTTGCTTTTGTCATAAAAGCTTGTTTAAAGACGAGCCAAAATTCACGCATGGGCATTCCCTACTTTCTCGATGAAAATGTCGTGAAGAGATGGTTCTTCAATGACGAATTGACGAATCGGGCCACGTTTCATCGCTTCTTCTAATAACTGTTGAGCGACGATGTCTTCTGAAATTTGGAATACTGCCCCTTCGATCGATGGCGTCATCTTTTCCACTCCTGGCATAACTGCTAATTCACTTAAATCAAAGTCTGCATGAATGCGCACATCTTGCTTCCCGTAGCCACGTTTCACTTCTTTTAACGAACCTTGTACGAGTTGCTTACCGTGCGCCATAATCGATAATTGCTCACACAATTCTTCGACATGGTCCATTCGGTGACTAGAAAATAAAATCGTCGCCCCATCATTACGGAAGTCGAGAATCGCTGCTTTTAACATTTCGACGTTGACAGGATCCAATCCTGAAAACGGCTCATCCAATATGAGCAACTTCGGATTGTGCATTAACGAGGCGATCACTTGAATTTTTTGTTGATTCCCTTTCGATAGCTCTTCCACACGTTTCGTGCGATATTGCGGAATTTCAAAACGGTCGAGCCAATGCGTTAATGCTTGTTTTGCATCATGCTTATTCATCCCGCGCAATTGTGCTAAAAAAATGAGCTGTTCTTCTACTTTCATTTTCGGATAAAGACCACGCTCTTCTGGCAAATAACCGATATGGGGACTCGTCGCATAAGAAATCATCTCCCCACGCCACGTAATGTGTCCTTCATTCGGTGTTAGTAATCCGAGAATCATGCGGAAAGTCGTCGTTTTCCCTGCACCGTTCGCCCCGAGCAAACCGTACATCGTTCCTTGTTCAATTTCGATATTTAACTGATCGACAGCTGTAAATGTGCCGAACTTTTTCGTCACTTGATCAATTTGTAATGTCATCCATTTCGCCTCCTTCTTCTGTTATACGGAATCATGCGTCCATACGTTTCATTTTTCAAGTTCTTTTTCAAAATCGAACAATTGTTCAATCGTACACCCGAACAATTGCGAAAGTTTGTAAGCGAGGATGAGAGAAGGATTGTAGCGCCCTCGTTCGATAGAGTTAATCGTCTGGCGCGACACGTCTAACCGTTCACCTAATTCATCTTGCGTCCACCCTTTTTCGATGCGACGTTCTCGCACACTGTTCTCCATTTTCTTTCACACCTTTCGAACGGCAATTACTTGAGTGATCGCAATCATCACAATGTAATACGCAATCATGCTTTTCACTAACAACTGTAATGATAAGTCAATATCCGATAGTAAAACAACAGTCAATAAAATGAACAGTCCGAGCCCGATACTCGTTATAAAATATTTCCCAGCGAGTAAACGGATATACTGTGCGCGTTCATCCTCTCGTTTCACATGCGGCCACGTGTACAAATAACAGAGCGCTGATAGGAAAAGCGCAAGAAATACAAATTCATCTCCTCTCGGGAATGTTCCACCTGTGACAGATGAAGCGATGATCAAAATGCTCGCAAAACCGAAAAAAATTGCGAGAAATTTCCACGGATTTTTCATATACACTCTCTCCTTCTCTCATTTTTATACGTAAAGCTTACTTTACACATTTTCTTATGTCAAGGTTCCTTTACATAAAAAAGAGAAATAAGTCGGTTGAGATACAAATTTTTCTGAAAAGATAGTATAATGGGGAATGAAAGGAATGGTGATGGAAATGAAAACTTACAAACTTACAGCATATGAGGCGGATGGAACCGTATTATTCGACGAATCGATCGAAGCAGCCAATGATTCAGAAGCGAAACAAAAAGGGGAACAATTTATCGCTGAAAATAATTTAGAAGAACGTACACATCGTCTCGCTTCACCTACGGGTAAACTCATTTTATTCCATTCGTAATACATCTTTTTTCGGAGGGACTTTCATTGAAAATTGCACTTATCGCACATGATCAGAAGAAAGATGAAATGGTCAATTTCACGATTGCTTACGAGCACATTTTTCAAAAGCACGAATTATTTGCGACTGGCACGACCGGTCAACGTATTATGGGTGAGACAGAACTTTCGATTACACGTCTACAATCTGGTCCGCTTGGGGGCGACCAACAAATCGGCGCAATGATCGCTGAAAATGAACTCGATCTCATTTTATTTTTCCGCGACCCGCTCACTGCCCAACCCCATGAACCTGATGTGACGGCGCTTTTACGCCTATGTGACGTTTATGGAATTCCGCTCGCAACGAATATTGCGACAGCGGAAATTTTACTCCAATCTTTAGAATCTGGACTCATGTCGTGGCGTGATCTCGTCCATAAATACAAATGATGCGAAAGAGTGTTAGACGAATTTGTTCTAACACTCTTTCTTTTATTTTTTCCAACATTATGTGAAGGAGGCGTTTATTTTCGAGATTAAACAATACCCAGAGTTTTCATGGTCACTTGCCCGTCAACAAACGTTTCAAACGTGTCGACGTCAGTATGCGTATCATTATTACTACTCGCATAACGGCTGGCTCCAATACAATGTAGACGAAGAAACGAAACATATTTATCGTTTAAAAAAGATTACATCTTTACCACTATTGTTCGGAACGATCGTCCACGATTTAATTGCGAAATCACTTCAACAGTTTTTCCAATTGCGATTACAACCTTCATTACAGCAATTGATAGAAGATGCGAGACATTTATTAAATGAAGCGTATTTAGATTCTACGATGAGACGGGATGCATGGTTTGCACGCCCGAGTCGCCATACGATGTTGACAGACTTTTATTACGGAGATGGCTTTGACCCAGAGCAAGTCGCTACGTATCGCGAACGTTTAAAACCGACATTTCAAAACTTTTTACGCAGTGAGACGTGGCTCATGATCGAGCGTGAGCCGGAACGCTTCGATTTTATACAACTGGAAGATTTCGCAACCGTTTCGATTTTCGATACGAAAGTGTTCGTCGTCCTCGACTTATTACTGTTCGACCGACAGACGAATCGCTACATCATTATCGACTGGAAAACAGGGAAACCTTCCTCTAGTGATCATCAACAGCTCGTACTGTACAGCATTTACGTACTGCTCAATTACGGCGCTTCTTTAGATGATATCGACTTATGCAATGAATATTTAAAAGATGGGAAACGTGCCGTACATGCGCCTACTCAACTCGAATTACAACATATGACTGATGTATTTCAAATGAGTGTGGAAGAGATGTTGCATTACGTCGCTGATCCTTCGATAAACGCACCGCTCCCGCTCGACTCGTACGAACGGACGACGGATGAATGGAAATGTCGACAATGTAATTATCGTGAAATTTGTTTGCCGACATGATGAAAATAAAAAATGTCTGAAATCTCTTTTGATTTCAGACATTTTTATGCATTTAAGCATATGCGACAAATAATTGTTCGAGCGCTTCTCGGTCTTGTTCGTGTAAAGCGCGGACGATCGCACTACCGACGATCACACCGTCCGTATGAGCATTCATACGCTCTACATCTTCCGCTGTCGTAATGCCGAATCCCGCATAAACGGGTAAATCGGTCATTGCTCTTAACGTATCGAAATGGTCGAGTGGCGAATCGTTCAATTGATTTTGGTTTCCTGTAACTCCGTTAATCGTCACCGCATAAATGAATCCTTTCGCTTCTTGAACGAGTTTTTCGATTCGCTCTTTCGGGCTCGTCAATGCGACGAGTGGAATGAGTGCGATGTCGTGCTGTTGAAACGGTTCTGCTACGAGGTCTCGCTCTTCGTACGGCAAGTCGGGAATGATCGCTCCACGAATG
Organism: Savagea faecisuis; assembly: GCF_042675605.1. Classification (NCBI taxonomy): domain Bacteria; kingdom Bacillati; phylum Bacillota; class Bacilli; order Caryophanales; family Caryophanaceae; genus Savagea; species Savagea faecisuis. The sequence continues at coordinate 11,142 of NZ_JBHTJF010000041.1, read as the reverse complement.
CCGACTTGTTGAGCGCGTTTCGCAAAACGCTCAATTCCGTAAGCGAAAATCGTGTTCACATAAGCCATCGTTAAAAGAGGAATGCGAACGCGTGTAAACGTCGCGACCGTTTCGAGTATTTTATCCAATGTCACACCCGCTGCGAGCGCTCGCTCTCCTGCCTCTCGAATGACGACACCGTCTGCGACAGGGTCCGAATACGGGATACCGAGCTCAATCGCTGTCGCCCCGAGGTTTTGTAAGCGAACGATCGTTTCTTCTAACTGTTCGAGCGGACCGTCTCCTGCCATAATGTACGGAACGAATGCTTTTTCATTTCGTTCTTTTAACTGCTTCATCTCTTTCGTTAATGTCGTCATCTTACTTCCCTCCTAATCGTGCGAAAACTGAGTCGATATCTTTATCACCGCGTCCTGATAAGCTGACGATGATCGATTTTCCTTCGCCCATCTCTTTCGCTTTTTTCACGACATACGCAATCGCATGTGAGCTTTCTAGTGCCGGAATAATTCCTTCAATTTTCGACAACAATTGAAACGCTTCTAACGCTTCCTCATCGGTAACCGAATCGTATACGACACGCCCGATATCGTTCAAATGACAATGTTCCGGGCCGATCGCTGGATAATCGAGTCCTGCCGAAACAGAATACGTCTCTCCGACATTGCCCGCCTCGTCTTGCATGACATACATGTACGCCCCGTGCAACATTCCTTCTGTTTTCGTCGCCATCGCAGCAGAATGCTTCCCTGTCGGAATGCCGAGTCCACCGGCTTCCACTCCGTACATTGCAACTGTCTCGTCCTCGACGAATGGCGCAAACATGCCAATCGCATTACTTCCGCCTCCGACACAAGCGATGACAGCGTCTGGCAATTTCCCCGTACGTTCTAAAAATTGTGCACGTGATTCATTACCGATGACACTTTGGAATTCACGAACGATCGTCGGGAATGGATGAGGTCCTAAAGCTGAACCGAGCACGTAATGCGTATCATCAATATGTGTCACCCAGTAACGTAACGCTTCATTTACCGCGTCTTTCAACGTGCGTGAGCCGTCTTCAACCGCGACGACTTTCGCTCCCATTAATTCCATGCGGAATACGTTTAATTTTTGTCGTTCCACGTCGACCGCTCCCATAAAGACCGTACATTCCATACCGAATAATGCACATACTGTAGCAGTTGCAACACCGTGTTGACCTGCGCCCGTCTCAGCGACAATTTTCTTTTTTCCCATACGTTTCGCAATTAAAATTTGTCCGAGTGTGTTGTTAATTTTATGCGCCCCTGTATGGTTTAAATCTTCACGTTTTAAATAAATGTCCGCACCACCCGCGTACTCTGTTAAACGTTCTGCAAAATAAAGAGGTGTTTCGCGTCCGACATAATCTTTCAAATAGTAATTTAACTCTTCATGAAACTTCGGATCCTTCATCGCTTTTTCAAATGCTTCCTCTAATTCATTTAATGCCGTCATTAATGTTTCTGGGACGAATTGTCCTCCATATTTTCCGAATCTACCTTTTTTCTCTATCGTTTGTGTCATTATCTATTCTCTCCTTCACTCATCTGGCGAACGGCACGAACAAATTCGCGCATTCGCTCCTCATCTTTTCTACCTTCTCGTTCTACTCCGCTCGATACGTCGACACCCCAAGGGTTCAATTGTTGAATCGCTAACCCGATATTCCCTGCGTGTAAACCACCTGCGAGAATATATTCTCTCGGTACCTCTTGCATAAGCGACCAATCAAATGTCTCGCCTGATCCGCCACGATACGCTCTCCCTGGCGCGTCGTAAACGAAACGTTCACACGGGAAATGTTTCGATTGTTCAATGTCGTCCAAAGTCCGAACCGAAACAGCTTTCCATACAGGGACGTCTTGACGTTCACTCAATGCGACTTCTTCTTCTCCGTGCAGTTGCACAATATCGAGTGACACTTCTCGTATAACCTCCTGTACAAACGTTTCGCTCGGATTGACGAACACTCCGACGACTTTTATTCCTTTTCCGACATGCTCGCGTAACTTTTTCGCTCGTTCGATGTTCACTTGTCGCGAGCTCGGAGCGAAGACGAAACCGATGTAATCGACTCCGAGTTCACTCGCATATGCTACATGTTGCGCTTCTTGTAAGCCGCATATTTTAATTTTTGTCATGTAACGTCACCTGCAATTGTTCGATCGTACTCGCGACATCTTCTGCGCGCATTAATGTTTCTCCGACGAGAACACCAGTCGCTCCTGCATTTCGTACACGCTCGACTTCCGCACGATGTTTTAAGCCACTTTCACTAATGAGGACACGTCCTTCACCGAACGGAAAGTGCGATGCAATTTGTTCTGTCGTCGCTAAATCGACTGTGAACGTTTTTAAGTCGCGGTTGTTCACACCGATCAACTTCGCATCAATCGCTAATGCCCGTTTTAACTCTTCTACCGTATGCACTTCGACGAGTACGTTCAATCCGAGTGACGTTGCATATGTGTACAATCGCTGCAACACATCATCATCGAGCGCTGCCACAATTAATAAAATGACGGACGCTCCCGCATCGTAAGCGACTTGAATTTGTACTTCATCCATCATGAAATCTTTACATAAAACAGGTACATCTACGGCTTTCGCCACTGCGCGCAAATCATCGAATGACCCTTTAAAATACGTCTCATCTGTCAACACACTAATTGCGGTAACACCCCCTTGCGCATAAATAGACGCTTGTTTCACCGGATCGACCGTTTCATGAATCATCCCTTTTGAAGGGGATGCCCGTTTCACTTCCGCAATAATATTCATCCGTTCACTCTGTTCGAAACGTTCGACGAGTGACACGATGTTACGTGGTTCATGTTGAAATGTATAAGAATGGAGTGCCGCAACTTCTTGTCGTTTCGTCTCCATAATTTTTTGTAAAATTGTCATCGTGCGACCTCCTTCACGCGGAAACTACGCGCTCGTTCTAACGCTTCATACGCACGACCTGAGCGAATCGCTTCATGCGCTAAAGCGATGCCGTCTTCTACCGATTGAACGACTCCTGTCGCCAGCAATCCGAGTCCGACATTTAAAACGACCGTATCGCGATGCGGGCTCTGTTCATTTTGTAAAATGCGCTCTGTAATGCGAGCGTTGTATGTTCCGTCTCCACCGCGAATCGCTTCTAGTGGCGCTTCTTGTAATCCGAATTGCGTCGCGCGAAAGACGTAAGGGACGATTGCCTCTTCCGTCACGAAAACGAGTTTGTTTTGACCCGTTAATGCCGCTTCATCTAATCCGACATCATTCGTAATGACGAGCCCTTGCAATCCTAATATTTGCATCGCTTTCGCATATTCCATCAACAATTGTGGACGTCCTACACCGATCAATTGAGCGCCGACAGGAGAAGGATTTGTAAATGGTCCGATTAAGTTGAACAATGTTGCGTGTTCAATGCGACTTCTCACTTCCCCGATTCGTTTCAGACGCGGGTGCACATTCGGTGCGTGTAAAAATGAGACGTTCGCGTGATCCGCCATCTCAATATGTTGTTCGACCGTCATTTGAAACGGAATACCGAGCGCTTCGAGTACGTCTGTACTACCTGATTCACTCGAAATTTTACGGTTGCCATGCTTCATCACTTGCACACCGAGACTCGCTAAGACGAAAGCGGACGTCGTACTAATATTGAACGTATTCGCTCCGTCTCCACCTGTTCCACAGTTGTCGAAATATGTCGCTTCAGATGGAAATTCGACCGCATGACTTCTCATCACGTGCGCCATACTCGCCATCTCTTCCGCGACTTCTCCTTTGTTGTACAAGGCACGCAACATCTCTTCCATCACTTGTAAATCACTCGACTCGTCAAAAAAATAATGCGCGACACGTTCCATCTCTTCTGTCGATAAATGAATGCCTGCTTTCACACGTTCTAACTCTCTCGTAATCATGCTCATCTCTCCTCTACTAAGCTCAACTGCACTAATGACTGCATCTTCTCTTCTGTCTCAACGAACTCTCTCGCTGCACTCGACTGGCTGACAATACCTGCACCTGCTTGAATGTACGCGCGATTCTCGGTAATCATCATCGAACGAATCGCTAGCGCGAAATCAAGCTCGCTCGCATAACTCATATAGCCGATCGCTCCACCAAAAAATCCGCGCTTCGTCGTCTCTAACTCATCGATCATTTGCATCGCGACTGTTTTCGGTTCACCCGTTACCGTTCCAGCTGGAAAGCTTAAACGTAACGCATCAATCGGTTCATCACCTCGACGCAACGTCCCTTCCACTTCGGAAACGATATGCATGACGTGCTCATATTTTACAAGCTCTTTTTCTTTCGTTACATGAATCGTCTCACGCTCACAAAGCTGCGCTAAACTGTCGACTGCTTGCTCGACTAACATGTCATGTTCATCCAGTTCTTTCTCGTCTTGCAATAGCTCTTCTGCTAATGCCTCATCTTCTCTCTCTGTCGTTCCTCTGCGACGCGTTCCAGCAATCGGGTTCATAATCGCTTGCCCCGCATGCACTTTCACTAAACTTTCAGGCGATGCGCCGAAAAACTGATGCGTGCCGTAATCGAAATAAAATTGATACGGGGAAGGGTTATTGTCGATTAAACGTTCATACAATGTGAGCGGATCTCCTTCTATCGTCGTTTTCGCTCTTCTCGATAAAACGACTTGGCTAACCGTCCCTTTGTCAATCTCCCGCTTAATCGTTTCGACATTCGCTTCATACTCTTCTTTCGCTTCCGAAGTGAATTGGCCAATTGCTACGTCTGTTTCGTCATGTTGCACATTCGCAATTTGCGCTTCAATCGCATCGAGTGTCGCAATCGGCGTCACCCCGAACTGCTTCGTCTGAACGAGTGTAATCGTCCGTTTCAATTCATCGATTGCGATAATCGTTTCATATTGATTCATCCAGACGTCCGGCGCTTCTAAGTCGTCGTGTTTCGGATGAATCGGTTGATGCCCGACTTCATACCCGATATACCCAAGCAATCCGCCAAACATCGGAATCGATGTCGTATTTTTCACTTTCGGCATAACATCGCGCAACAGTTCAAACATGTCTCCTTCATGAATAAAAACATCCCCCGTCGCACAATGAATCTCCTCTAATCGATCACCATACCCTTTAAACTGCTTCATCGCATGAATCCCGATGTATGAATACCGACTGACCGTTTCGTGTACCCCACCACTTTGGAGAAGACAACTATTCGGTTGTCGCAATGTTCGGTAAATTTGAAGTGCTGTCGTATTTCCTAATTCAATCGTTCGTTCTTCGAATGTAATATGTGCTTTGCTCATCTCTACTCGCCTCGTCTCATCTCATTTAAAATACAAAAAGTCCCCTGCCTGCATATGCAGACAGAGGACGAATAAACCGTGTTGCCACCTCAATTGGAAAAATACATTCCCACTCAAAACCTCGCTAACGGAAGGTACCCGTCTCCGTTCGGATGGAATCCCATCTTTCAGGAGCTTTCGTAAGTCCATTCATGATGACGCAATGATTAGCTCACACCGACCGCTAACTCTCTCGACATTCCATTCATCACTACTCTTCTTACTCATCAATGTATCCACTATGCTCATCTATACTCAACTACCGTGTGGTGACTTCGCTCTCGAAGTCGTCTACCACTTTTGAAGTTGTACCAAATTGTAAGACATTTCAAAATCTTTGTCAACTATTTTATTCAACATCGCCTTTAAAAATATATTCGGCCCAATACGCTTCATCGAAATGATAAATGTATAACGGCTCTTCTTTAAATCGCACTAAAAAGTCAGATGCTTGGAACTTTTCCTCGTACCCGACGCCATTCATTTTGCGGCGCAGTGCGTTTTTCACACCTTCTATAAAATCTAAATCAATATCGCTCCAACGGACTTGTTCCATCATTCTACCTCCAACTCTTTTTTCTCCATTACTGTACCATATTTCGCACTGTTATTCCGCTTTTTCAATTGTAGCTATTCATCTCAAATTCATGTAATATTTGGTATAATAGACTACTGACTATATAGACTGAGGTGAGAACGATTAAAAGATTCACACTCGTCTTTTTTTTAAGCGCCTTACTCATTATAAGTGCGTGTACAAAAAATGACACTCCTCCAGTAGAAGAGGAAGAAAATTTAGAAGAAGATGTGATTGAAGAAGAACATACTTTTGAAATCGACCTCGATGTAAAAATAGAAGGTCTCATTCAAGTAGCTAACGATAAAGTAATCATCGATGGAAAAACGAATGCACCTCCAGGGTCACGCATCCATTCGTCTGCCCAAAATCAAAATGTTGCAATCGCGAACTTCATCGACGTCGTTGAAGTGAAACAAGACGGTACGTTCCACTTCGAATTCGAACAGACGAACGAAGATGTTCACGGCATGCTAACATTGTCCGTAAGCGATCCGAAAGCTCTTGAAGCATATGGCTATCATTTCGAAAATGTCACGAGCAGCCAACGTTATGAAACGAATCAAATGGACCATTACGAAATTCGGGCATATTACCGACTGCCTGCAAATGCCGAACAGCCTTATCAGTTCGAGATTGAGCAACCTGAATGGGAACGCCCAGAAGATTACGGGGAACGAGCGATTTGGCTCACGACGGAAGCGACAGTGAATAAACATTATATTATGATTGAAGGCGAATCAAACTTTATTGAAGGAACGATGTTGCATGCGAACGTTTTGAATGAGAAAGGTATGATTGAACCCCTCTCATTCGACCAAGCCGTAACGAAACCAGACGGAACGTTCACTTTTTACATTCCGTATCAACAACTAAAACCAATGACGGTTGTCATCGAAGCGAAAATGAGTCGCAATGCGAGCGAAAGACCAATTCAACTGTATGGTAAAGCGGGTGAGCTATGGGAAGGAGATTTTGTGAAAAAGGATAAAAAAGAGACGATTATTGAAGCGAAAATCGCTCTTCCTTTACCGCAGATAACTATGACGACTCCTTTCACAATACTTATCGCTGAAGAACGTTTAACTATCACTTTAGACGAAAAAGATGTCATTCAGTATAATACAAACCAATGGCAAACGGACGCGGAAACACAGTATGAAAACATCGTCCAACATTTTTGTAATATGCATGAAACTACTTTTACAATTCAAGTAAATGACACGCTTCTTCCTTTACTCAAAGAAGCGACATCATGTGAAAATATTAATTGGGAAACTGCTGAACAACCTTCTACTCACATTCAATTCATCATAGAACAGATGAAATAGAACGAGCATTAAAAATAAAGCGAACACTTCTAAATGAAAGAAGTCGTTCGCTTTTTTTATGTGACAATAATATGTAAATATATTTCTGAAAAACATTTTTTTATTTTAAAATAAAATAAAACGATTAAAAATAACATTTTTCATTGATTATGTAGAAAAATTATGTATTAATGATGATAGAGTGAAACTTTAAAAGGTGGTGGAGTAAATGCATACGAGACAAACAGATTGGATGGCGATCATTCAAGCAGAACGTATCGAACAAATTGAACAGATTGAACGAGCATTAAATACATCGGTCATTTTAGCTAAATTAAATGCCGATGGAACGTTTGCACAAGTGAATGATTTTTTCTGTACAATTTCTAAATACATAGCGAGTGAATTAATTGGGGCCCCCTACACCTTATTACAGTCAGGCTTTCACCAATCGAACTTTTATCCAACGATTCGGCGCACTTTAGAACAAGGAGAACTATGGACAGGAGATATTTGTCATCGAGCGAAAGACGGCACGCTGTACTGGACGAAAACGACATTTGTTCCTATTTTAAAAGATGGCACATTAGAACATATTATGACGATTCAAACAGACGTCACTGATGTAAAAAATATCGATGTGTTAAAACAAGTCGCTTACTATGATGACTTAACGAAATTACCGAACTTCCGAAAATTTAAAATGGATTTTTCAGAATTACAACATGCTTCTAAACCTTTCCCACATATGTGTTCTCTCATGCTCTTCTCTCTAAAAGATTACAAATTAAAGGTAAAGCGTTTCGGATTATCCAATGCTCAAACGTTTTTACAAGAGGTAGCGAAACGACTCCAACAAATATCTGAACAATTCGACTACGACGTATTCAAACTAGAAGAAGAACAATTTTTAATCTTTTTACCACATTCATATCGACCGAAAGACTATGAACAAGTCATTCATGAAATATACCGGCTATTTAACCAACCGATTTTTATTCAAGGTCATTATTTTAAAGCAGAACCGATTATCGGCATCATTCATTATCCAGAACATGCGAAAACATTAGATTTATTGCTCGATCGTTTAGCCCTCACTTCATCTTATGCAGAAAAACAATCCGACCGAAAAGTAGCTGTATACCATACACAGATGGAAGAGGAACATAAATATTTTCTACTTCTTGAAAGTGCCTTACGTCGCGCCTTACAACGTGATGAATTAGAATTACATTATCAGCCGAAAATCGATTTAAAGAGCCGACAAGTAGAAGGTGTAGAAGCGCTCACAAGATGGTATGATAAAAATTTCAAACATGTCCCACCGAATGTCTTCATTCCACTCGCAGAACGACGAGGGTTCATTAACAACTTAGGTGAATGGTCGCTCCAAGTAGCAGCGGAACGAGCGAAGTTTTGGAACGCAAAATTAGATCAAAATTTAACAGTCGCTGTCAACATTTCACCAACTCACTTCATGCAACCGAATTTTTTAGATCAATTGTTTCAAGTGCTCGAAAAAACGAAAGTCGATCCGCGACATTTGCAAATTGAAATTACGGAAGATGTCGTCATGGAGAAGAGCGAACAAATGAATGCGACATTAAAAGCGATTTCCAATGTCGGAATTTCTTTAGCGATCGATGACTTCGGAACAGGTTATTCTTCATTCGGAATGCTGAATACCTTCCCGATTGACTCCCTTAAAATTGACCGCTCTTTCGTAACGGACATACCGCATGATGCGAAAAAAGCATCCATTTTAGAAGTGATGATTAAATTGGGTCATGCCCTACAATTAGATGTCGTCATCGAAGGTATTGAAAACAAAGATGAACTGTCCGTTCTTCAACCATTCGCCCCTGAATTTGCGCAAGGGTATTATTTCAGCAAGCCTTTACCTGCGAAAGAGCTCGAAATCTTTATACAAAAAAAGTAGCCGATTTTATATTCGGCTACTTTTTATTTTAAATGGTAGGTTCATTATATTCATGAATGGCAAGCTCATATCCTACTTGTTCACTTTGCGACAAGTACAAAGTTTCGTTCTTCGTGTTTTTTGCTGAAAAATAAATGCCAATTGCTAAAAGTACTGCAAGAACTAAAACGAGCACGAATGCTTTACCAGCTGCTGACGCGTTCATTTTACCTCTCTCCCTTCACAAAGTATTCATATTCAACACTATAACCATACCATGATTTCAACACCCAAACTAGCATCACGTATTATTTTAGCTACTTTAAGTGTAATTTATTCTGCTTCAATCGATTTTTATCTATTTAATTCATCGCTCAATATGCTGTTTTTGTCGTTCATCCATTTTTCTCTTTCTTCAATCAAATATTTGTAAGTTTCTTGAAATCACTCATTTAAACAAAAAAAGAGCAAGTTCAATTATTTTTTGAACTCACTCTCAACATTCATTTATTGTTTCGCAATCCAGTCTCCGTCTACTGCAACACCTGATCCTTTGATCATCGTCATAACAGGACAACGACTTTCTACTTTCTCTTTTAATTCATCGACACGTTCCTGTGATTCATCTGTCGTGATCGTCACATTTAACGTAACGGTTTGGAAGTTTGGCGTAATGCCGTTAATGCCCATTAAGCCGCGAACATCTAATGTCCCTTTCGTATCTAAATCGACCGCTGAATATGTAAAATCCATCTCTTTCGCAATCATCGATACCATGACGGATACACAACCGTTTAAACCAGCTAAAACGAATTCTACTGGGTTCGGTCCTGCGTCAGCTCCTCCTAAATTCGCAGGCTCATCGATTAAAAAAGAATCGAATTCACGAACGTTAATTTTCGTCTGGACGCCGCCAGTCCAAGCACCTTTTACCGCTACTTCAAACATGTTTTTCGACATGCTGTCACCTTCTCTTTCCTAAAATAAGTACCTTTCCATTTTATCAGTATTTTTCCATTTAAGAAAGTTTTTTGAACATCTCATCATAAGGAAGAGGATCGCTATAAAACGGACCTTGGAAGTAACGAATACCATATTGTTGTAAAAACAATTGATGACTCTCTTCTTCTATATCTTGAACGATAAATTGACAATGAGCTTTCGCTAATGTCGCTTCTAATATTTCTTTTAATAAAGGTTCTCCTAATAAACGTTTCTTCTCTATTTCATGACGACTAATGAGCACATAGTCGACGGATAACTTTTTAAATCGTACACGTAACTCGTAGTGCACCATAATTTTGAATCCCATTTCTTGCAATGTACTCAATTTCTCAGGTAAATTTTCCGCATAATTAAATATTTTTAAAACGACACCGTGAGCAGGTATATCGTGAGTGTTCAAAAATTGTAATAATAGATCAATTCCGTCATCTCGTTTTAATTGTGTTGCTGACACAGGTATCGTTAATGCTGTCAATTTGCCGATACTTTCAAAAAAATGTAAGCGACGAGAGACACACTCAAAAAAGCGATGGGCTAATTGTTCATATTCTGGTAACTGTTTAATTAAAGGGATAAATTTAATTGCTTCTAATACACCGTATCGTTCATGATGCCAACAAATCGATAAATCAAATAACGAGACGGCATCCGCTTTCGTGTCAATTACTGGATTATAGTATATTTTAAATTCATCTTGCCGCAAGCCTTCCGATATGAGACGTTGTATTTCCGGTTGAACGAGGTGCAATAAATTTTTGCTATTCATAAGTGGCCCCCTTTCTCTTTTTGTTAAGAGGTACATTCTTTACATGCAATTGAAACTAAATTCCTATACATAACCATATTCTATATGAAAACAACCTATTTTTTAACCTTTTTTCATAAGTTTTATTAAACTTTTATCACTACCGTCGCATAAATAACGTCTGAATTTTCAGTTATTATTTTTCTAGATTTTAATGAAAAAACG